>JAOTZB010000044.1 GCA_029861625.1 Acidimicrobiia bacterium | reverse complement strand
CCTGGTGGGGAGTCGATGGTGTTCTGTTCGCCGTCGTGTGCCGATCTCTATCGTGCTGCACCCGAACGCTACGGGTGACCTCGGTCTTCGGGAAGCTTCGATGCTGGTGTCGGGCAGTCAGCCTCGACAGTCGAGCGTCGTCCGCTGGCGATCCGGCGATGATCGGATCTCCCTGGTCGTGGTCGTGCCATCGCCCCATCCGACGGTCGCGGTGAGGTCGTCGCCGGCGATGCCGACCACCGCGCCCGCTCCGTGAGAGCTGGCGAACGTGTTCGGGGCGAGGAGCCGTTGCAACGTGGTCGATCCGCTCTCGATGGTCAGGACCGCTCCGGCCGGGTCACACCCTGGTGCCGGTACCAGGGTGATCGACGGCGACTCGACGTCGTTGCGAAACGCCCTGACCTCGCCGGTCATCGTCACGATGACGAAGTCCTCGTCCCCGTCGCCGTCGAGGTCCGCGATGGTCATGCCGCGGGCGGGCCCGGACCACGTCAACCCGAGCTGGGGCCAGACGTCGACGAATCGACCGTCGCCGATGCCGAGCAGGACCGCCGGCGGATCGGCGACGACGACGGACGTGTCGGGGATCTTGTTGGGTACACCGCCTTCGGGGAATCCACCGTTGGCCACGACGAGATCGAGTCGCCCGTCGAGGTTGATGTCGGTGGCGCCCGAGGCCCACGAGCTCGAGATCACCGACTCGGGAGCTCCGGGCGGTCGGACCCTCTCGGCTCCCGTCGCCCCGGCGGGCTCGAAGCCATCGGGCCCGCCCATCAACACCTCGTTGTCGCCGAGATCGGACACGTACGCGTCGAGGAACTCGTCGCCGTCGAGATCGGCGATCGTGACACCCATCCCGTCGATCTCGAGTCCCGCCCCCATGTCGTCGGCGACATCGAACCACGGCCCGGTCGGGTCGCCACGGCGCGAGTAGATCGAGTCGCCACCGTTGATCCACCCGACGTCACGTGTCACCCACACGTCGAGGAGGCCGTCGGCGTCGATGTCGACCACCTCACCGGCCAGCGACAACCGATCACCCGAGGGAAGCTCCGTCGTACCGAACCGGCGATCACCGAGCGCGATCCAGAGGATGTCGGGTTCGCCCTGGGCCTGGCCCCGGCCGAGCCTGACGATGTCGATCCGTTCGTCGCCGCTCAGCTCGCCGGCGAGGAGGGCACTGGATGGATTGGCGCCCGCGAGCTCGGTCAGCTCGGGGCGCGAGCCGTCGGTGGTCCACTCGCCTCCCCACACGATGGTGTCATCCGCGGCGTCTCGGGCGATGAGGAGATCGATCCAGCCGTCGGCATCGACGTCGGCCGCGCTGACGGCCACGGCGGACCCGATGTCGACGACGATCGGGGCAAGGTAGCCCTCACCGTCCCATCGGAAGATCCGGACCGCACCGTGCGCGACCACGAGGTCGGGATCGCCGTCGGCGTCGAGGTCGGCGATCGTCGACCCCCCTGCGAGGGCGTCGTCGACGTCGGATCGGACGGTCGAGTCGAGCCCCCACGCGGCCGTCGCGTCGGCCAGGACGGGCAGGTCGATGTCGTCGGGCATCGGCCACACCGTGTCCGCCAGCGCGCCGGCTTCACCGCTCGGCGTCGAGTCGTTCCCGAAGAAGGACGCCGCGGCAACGGCGACGACGGCGCCCGCGAACAGGCCGACGAGCAGCCAGGCCATGATGCGCGCGCCGGTCGGATAGCTCCGCGGTTCGCTGCCGGCATCGGTCTCGAGGTCTCCTCGGGAGCGGTCGGGCGAGGAGGTCGAAGGCTCGACGGGGCGCACGACCCCAATGTAGTGACGAGCTCAGGCCGCCCGGTCGGCGCGGCCCGGGGCCGATTCCGGTTCGACGAACTTTCCATCCGGCTGGAAACTTGTCCTGGTAGACTGGTCCCATGAAGATCGGAGAACTGGCCGAACAGGCAGATGTCTCGACCAAGACCGTGCGCTATTACGAGTCGATCGGGCTTCTGGCCGAACCGGCGCGGACACCATCGGGGTACCGCGACTACGACCACGATGCGGTCGAACGGCTGCGGTTCGTCCGCGATGCCCAGGCCACCGGCCTGGCGTTGGCCGAGATCGTCTCGATCCTCGAGCTGAAGGACGCCGGGTCGACATCGTGCCAGCACACGACGGCGCTCCTCGAGCGTCATCTCGCCGAGCTCGACGAACAGATCACGCGGCTGCAACAGGCGCGAGCCGAGTTGACCGGACTGGCCGACCGGGCCGCGAGGCTCGATCCGTCCTCGTGCACCGACCCGAATCGCTGTCAGGTCATCGCCCGTTGAGGTCATTTCACTTGACCTTCCAGTGGACTGGAAGCAATACAGTGGAGAGATGGAGAGCGATGCAATCTCGTCGGAGCGCATGGTGACATCGGATCGAGCGGCGTCGCCCGAGCGATCCGATGTGGCAATCGAGGGCATGACCTGCGCGGCATGCGCCAACCGGATCCAGCGCGGTCTGAGCAGGCTGCCCGGCGTCGACGACGCGCAGGTGAACTTCGCAACCGGCCGGGCCACCGTCGTTCACGACCCCGGCGATCTCGACGACGTTTTCCGGGAGACCATCGAACAGCTCGGCTATCACGTCATCGATGCCGACGACGCCGACGAGGCCGAGGACAGGCGCGAAGCCGATTTGTGGCGCCGGGTCGTCGTGGCCGCCGTCCTGGCCGTCCCCGTCCTGACACTGTCGATGATCCGACCGCTGCACTTCGACGGCTGGGAGTGGGCCGTCGCGCTCTTGGCGACCCCGGTCGTCTTCTGGTCGGGCTGGCTGTTCCATCGAGCGGCATGGCTGAACCTGCGGCACGGGTCGACGACCATGGACACGCTCGTCTCGATGGGAACGCTCTCGGCATGGATGTGGTCCACCGTTGTGCTCGTCGCCGGGATCGACGGCGGCCACATCTACTACGAGACCGGGGTCGTCATCGTCGGCCTCATCCTGCTCGGCAAGTGGTTCGAGGTTCGCGCCAAACGACGGTCGGGCGACGCCATCCGCGCTCTTGCCGACCTCGGCGCCCGTATCGCGAGACTCGAGGACGGCTCCGAGGTCGCCCTCGACGATCTGGTGGTGGGCATGCGTTTCGTCGTCCGGCCCGGTGAGAAGATCGCGACCGACGGCGTGGTCGTGGAGGGGTACTCGGCGGTCGATGCCTCGATGGTCAGCGGCGAGCCGGTGCCGGTCGAGGTCGGTGTCGGAGACGAGGTCATCGGTGCGACGGTCAACACGAACGGCTCGCTCGTCGTCGAGGCAACGCGGGTCGGGGCCGACACGGCCCTGGCGCAGATCATCAAGCTGGTCGACGAGGCCCAGGGCAGCCGAGCCGACGTGCAACGCCTGGCCGACCGGGTGTCGTCGGTCTTCGTACCGCTGGCCATCAGCGCTGCGCTGGTCACGCTCATCGCCTGGTTCGTCACCGGCCACTCCGCCGACGACGCGTTCACGGCCGCGGTCGCCGTGCTCATCATCGCGTGCCCCTGCGCACTGGGGCTGGCGACTCCGCTCGGGATCATGGTCGGCACCGGTCGCGGGGCACAGCTCGGCGTGATCATCAAGGGCGGCGAGGTGCTCGAGGACACCCGGGCCGTCGACGTGGTGATCGTCGACAAGACCGGCACCGTCACCGAAGGCCGCATGGAGCTGGTCGACGTGGTGGCCCCGGAGGCCGACTCCGCCACGCTTCTGGTGCTCGCCGCGTCGTTGGAGGCCCGATCCGAGCATCCGATCGCCCAGGCGATCAGCGGTGCCACCGACGACCACCGGCATGTCGACGCGTTCGAGAACCGACCCGGTTTCGGTGTGACCGGGGAGTTCGACGGGGTCGAGGTTCGCGTCGGTCGACGCGCGCTCTTCGACGAGATCCCCGCCGCGGTCGAGGACACTGCGCTCACCGCCGAAGCCACCGGGTCCACCGTCGTGTTCGCCGGGCGAAACGCGGTGGCCGAAGGGGTGCTGGTCGTGTCGGACCGCATCAAGCCCACATCGGCCGCCGCGATCGCGGCACTGCACGACCAGGGCCTCACCGTGACGCTTCTCACGGGCGACAACCGTCGAACCGCAACGTCGGTCGGTGAAGCTGTCGGCGCCGACGAGGTGATCGCAGAGGTCCTGCCCGACGACAAGGCGGCCGAGGTCCGTCGGCTCCAGGCGGTGGGCCATCGCGTTGCGATGGTCGGCGACGGCATCAACGACGCCCCTGCCCTGGCTCAGGCCGATCTCGGCATCGCGGTCGGCACGGGTACCGACGTGGCCATGGAAGCCTCCGACCTCACCATCGTCAGCGGCGACCTCCGGGCAGTCGCCGACGCCATTGCGCTGTCGCGCCGCACGCTGGTGACCATCAAGGGCAATCTCTTCTGGGCCTTCGCCTACAACGGGGCTGCCATCCCGCTCGCCGCATTCGGCGTGTTGAACCCGATGATCGCGGCCGGGGCAATGGGCCTGTCGTCGCTGTTCGTCGTCACCAACAGCCTCCGGCTCCGTCGCTTCGACGGCTACCGGGCGTCGGATGCCGCCCCCCGCACCAAGGAGCTCGTCTCGTCATGACCACCACCGCAGCCCGGACCTACAGCGTTCCGGGCATCAGCTGCGAGCACTGCGTGAAAGCCATCACCGACAGCGTGCGCCCGCTCGAGGGGGTGACGGCCGTCGAGGTCGACCTCGGAGCCAAGACGGTGACCGTCACCGGCGGCGAGGACGCCGCAACCGTGGCAGCAATCGACGAGGCCGGCTACGACGTCGCCTGACCGAAACCGTGGCGGCCGCCGCCGCGAGAACGCCGTGGATCCGTCGGTCGAGCGGCTCTGCGAACACCGGTGTGGTAGGCCACGATCGTGCCGAGGATCGAGCCGGCGAATCCGACCGTGTATTCGTTGATGCCGGCGATCGGGCTGCCGGGGATGACGAAACCGAAACCGATCACGATCGTCGGGAGGACGTGGGCCGCGAGCGGACCGTAGGAGCGCACGTTCATGCCGGAGACCGGCTTCCCGCGTCCGCGGTCATGATCCGACGGAGCGCGGGAGCGAGAGCGAGGAACGGGTGGTCGCGATGCGTGTCGATGGTGTCGTCGTGGCTCCAGGACGCGACCTCGCCGAGGATCCGGAGCGACTGGAGCCGGGTGAACCAGCGAAGCCGGGCGGTGTCGACGGGATGCCCGGTTCGGCGTTCGTAGCTCTTCAGGAACCGTCGGGCGATTCCTCTCCCGGCCGTGTCGATGATCGGACGGAGCGGTGCGGGGGCAGCGAGCGGTGGCTGGGCGAGCAACAGGTGGGTGAACGCGAGGTCGTAGGTGGGGTCGGCGATCTGGGTCGAGGACCAGTCGAGCACCGTGTGTGCGCCGGGTCGAGCAAGAATGTTGAACGGGTGGAGATCTCCATGGCAGATCGCGAGCCGGCGGGCAGCGGGTCGCGAGCCGGTCAGCGACTCGGCCAGTGTGACGAGGTCGCGGTCGTCGCGAGCAGCTGCGTCGCCATGAAGACGCGCCAGGATCCGTTCGGTGTCGTCACAGGGCGCAAGCTCAGGGTCGACGACATCGGGTGGGATCCCATGCAGTGCCGCCGCGCAGTCGGCGAGCGTGTCGGGTAGCGAGCGGACGAGCTGCGGGAGTCGAAGCAGCGCGCCAGGGCCGGAGAGGTCGGCGAGCAGTGTCTGCCCCGAGGCGTGTTCCATGAGCATCCAGGCCCGATCGAGATGGGGGCCAGGACCAGCCGACAGGCGGACCATCGGGGTCGGGAAACCGTCCTCCGCGAGGCGGCGCTGGACCCGGGTCTCTCGGCGGGCGACGTCGGCGACGGGCATCACCCTGGCGACGAGGTCGCCCGCGAGCTCGGGCGATCCGGTGATCCGGACCCGCCACATCTCGGCCCAGAACCCGCCGGTGAGCGGTTCGGGTTGCCGGGCCCAGTCGATGTCTTCGCGGCCCGTGGCGGCTCGAATCGCATCGAGGAGCGGGGCGAGGGTCGGGTTCACAAGAACAGTATTGATCGTAACAGTAAATGCTGTCAAGATATCTCCATGAGTGAACGAGCCCTGCCCGCCACGGCCACCGACGCTCCGTCCGGCGCCGATGCGTCAGAACCGACGGAGATGACCATCGACGAGATCGCGGCTGCGACCGGCGTGCCCTCGCGAACGATCAGGGAGTACCAGCGCCTGAGCTTGTTGCCTCCGCCTCGCCGCGACGGTCGACTCGGTCGCTACGGCGAGGATCATCAGCGCCGGCTCGGCGTGATCGCGCGGCTCCAGGACCGGGGCTACTCCCTCGCGGCGATCGGCGACCTGCTCGAGTCGTGGGAGGCCGGTCGGGGTCTGGGATCGGTCCTCGGGGCGAACGCCGATCCGGCCGTCCTCGACGAGATGCCGACCGAGCTCACGGTGCAAGAGCTGGTCGAGCTCGCGCCGTGTCTCGCGCTCGCCGATCTCCGGGGTCGGCTCGCGGCTGCGAGTGTCCTCGTCGAGCGCGACGATGATCGAGTCGTGGTGCGCAGCGTCGCTCTCGTCGAGATGATCGGCCTCGCCGAGCGGGCAGGCATGCCGACCGACGCTGCAGTCGGGCTGGCGTCGTGCGTGGCGGAGGGGGCGGCGTCGATCGCCCGTGCCGTCGTCGACTCCTTCCTCGACCTGGTGTGGAGCGGCCGATCGGCCGACCCCGATCTGGATGCCGTGTTCGGAAGGGCTCGACTGTTGCTCGCGCAGTCGTCGGCCTCGCTGGTCGTCGCCCGCCTCGGCGACGCGCTCATCTCCGAGTCGCGGCAGGACCCCGAGCTGGCCGCACTCGTCGAGCGCATACGCATTGGTGCGATCCGAACGCTTCCCGCGGTCGGACCCCACCAGGTCGCATCATGACCGATGATCCTGCTGCCGATGCGGCCGAGCTGTGGTCGGGGATCGAGGGTGACCACTGGGTCCGCAACGCCGAGCGCCACGACACCATGCTGGCGCCATTCGCCGATGCCCTGTTCGAAAGGACGGGGCTCGTACCGGGCGATCGGGTTCTCGACGTCGGTTGCGGATGCGGCGCGACGTCCCTCATCGCCGCCCGAGCAGTAGGCGAGGACGGGGATGTGCTGGGTCTGGATCTGTCGCCCCAGATGCTCGAGGTGGCTCGCGCCAGGGCATCTGCGCAGGCGTTGGCGAACGTGACGTTCGAGGTGGCCGACGCCCAGCGATGCGAGCTCGAACCGGCCGGCCGCGACGTCGTTCTCAGCCGATTCGGCGTGATGTTCTTCGCCGACCCGGCCGAGGCGTTCGCGAACCTCGCTTCGACACTTCGTCCCGGCGGCCGACTCGTGTTCTGCTGTTGGCAACCCATGCTCTCGAACGACTGGCTTCTCGCGCCCGGGCTCGCGGCTGCGGCCCACGTCCCGCTCCCCGATCTGGGCCCGGCCGGCGCGCCGGGACCGTTCTCACTCGACGATCCGGCCCGGCTGCACACCCTCCTCGACGGGGCGGGGTTCGAGCACGCGGTCTTCGACGAGCTCCGCCCGGACATCTCCGTCGGGGGAGGAGGCAGCGTCGACGAGATCCTCGACTACCTCGTCACCTCGGGTTCGGGCCGCGCACTCCTCGCCGACGCCGACGACGCGGCGCGTCAGCTGGCCATCGAGGCCGTGCGCCGGGTCCTGGCCGATCATCACGACGGCGAGCGAGTGTTGTTCGGATCTGCTGCGTGGTTCGTCGTCGCCACCCGAGCGAGCTGATCGCCGGCGGCCTGACCCGATCCGCCCCGGTCGTCGACGGGGTGGGTCTCGTACATCCGCACGATGACCACGACGGCGGACGCCAGCGTGAGTGCCGCAACGGCGTAGATCGCGGCCGTGATCGAGACTGCATCGGCAATGAGTCCGGCCATGAGGGCGCCGACGGCGAAGCCCGCGTCGCGCCACAGCCGGTAGACGCCGACCGAACGAGCCCGCCAGCTCGGGTGGGCGACGTCGCTGATCGCGGCCAGCAGCGTCGGGTACACCATCGCCGTACCGGCGCCGAGCACGGCGGCGCCGGCCGCCCATGCCCAGAAGCCATCGGCGGCTGCGATGCCGGCGATGGCCAGCGCCTGGAGGAACATGCCGCCGGCGATCAGCCACTTCCGGCCGACTCGGTCGGACAGTCCGCCGGTGTAGAGCTGTCCGAGCCCCCATATGGCGGGGTAGATCGCGGCCAGCATCCCGATGCGGCCGATGTCGAGACCGGCGTCGGCGAAGAAGATCGGGAACAGGCCCCATGCGAGTCCGTCATTGAGGTTGTTGACGAGCCCGGCCTGTGAGCACGACGACAGTGCTCGCTCTCGAAAGCTCGTCAGCGTGAAGACCTGCGCCGTGGTCAGGTCGTGGGCGTGGCCGTTGGCGGACCGCGCGTGGTTGGCGGCCTCGTGATGGACGTGACCACGGGTCTCGCGGACGAACAGCACCGATATACCGAGGCCGAGTCCGGCGTAGGCGAGTCCAAGGAAGAACGGCTCGGGGCGAAGGCCGACGTTCTCGGCGATGAGACCCGTCGCGAGCGCGGTGGCAGCGACGGCGCCATACCCGGCGGCCTCGTTCAGACCCATCGCGAAACCCCGGCGCTCGGGGCCGACGAGGTCGATCTTCATGATCACCGTGGTCGACCACGTGAGGCCCTGGTTCACACCGAGGAGCACATTGGCGAAGATGACCCACCCCCACGAGGGAGCCCACATCAACAGCAGCGGAATCGGCAGCCCGACGATCCAGCCCGCGACGAGGACCGGCTTGCGACCGAATCGATCCGACAGCGTGCCCGCGAAGAAGTTGGTGCCGGCCTTCACCGCGCCGAACGCGACGATGAACGTGAGCGTGGCCGTGAAGGCGGTGAGACCGAACTCCTCCTCGGCCAGGAGGGGCAACACCGTGCGTTCCTGTCCGATCATGCCGCCGACGAGCGCGTTCACGCCGACCAGCAATGCGAACTGGGGCAGGTTCTCGCGTAAGCCGAGTCGCACCGCGGTGTCCGGCACGGACGGGTCGTTCAGGGCCACGTTCGAAGACTGTTCGCGTCACCAACTATTGTCAAGCAAGTCTTTGAATAAGAGGGGGAATCCGACTCATCGGGCGCGCGATATCACCCTCGGTGGTCGTGACGTGGGAGACTCGGGGTCGACGACCCGGAGGTACGACAGATGCAGCGACGGCGGAAGCTTCTCGGATTGATCGGCCTCACCGGGCTCGTCGTGGCGAGCTGCGGGGGCGGCGACCCCAGCGAGAGCTTCATCGAGCGACAGATCGAGGAAGCAGCCGGGGATGCCGATGTCGACATCGACTTCGACGACGACGGCAACATCGTCATCGAGTCCGACGAGGGTCGAGTCGAGATCAACACCGACGAGGACGGCAGTGTCTCGATCGAGGCCGACGGCTCCGACGGCGAGGGTGGCAGCATCGACTTCGATTCCGACGACGGGGAGACCGTGATCGAGACCGAGGACGGCTCCGCGACGATCAGCAGCGGCACCGACCTTCCCGATGGTTTCCCCGGCGATGTTCCCCTCCCCGATGACATCACGATTCAGGTGTCACAGACGTTCAGCGAGGGTGGAGTCGAGCAGTTCATCGTCAGCGGGCTGGTCGAGGGACCGGTGTCCGATGTGACCGATGCCTTCATCGGACGCCTGGAGCAGGCCGGCTTCACCCAGCAGCAGCTGACGACGGCGCCCGACAGCTCGTTCTTCGTCTACACCAACGACATGTGGGAGGTGGCCGGCACCTTCTTCGCCGAGGAGGCGGGCCAGACGTTCGCATCCGTCGGCGTCAATTCAGTGCAACCCTGATCCGGCGACACCGGTCGGTGTGCTCAGGTCGCGAGCGCCGAGATGACCGGTCGCATCGCTTCGAGCGAGTGCCCGCTCAGCAGCTCGTCGACGTGGGGGAGGGCGGCGGCCATCCCACCGACCAGCGGTTCGTACTCCGCCGCTGCCGACCTCGGGTTCACCCAGATGACGCGGTGGGCGAGACGTTTGAGCCGCGCCATCCGACGGCCGAGCTCGTCGGGCGACTCGGTGTCCCACCCGTCGGAGGCGATGATGACCGTCGCCCCGCGGACCACGTGTGACCACACCGGACTGTGGATCAGCTCGCCGATGCTCGCGGCGATACGCGTGCCACCGAACCGGTCGGAGACCTCCAGGGCGAGTCGATCGATGGCGACCTGTGGGTCGCCGTCGCGTAGCTGCACCGTCACCCGCCGCAGCGAAGTCGCGAAGGTGAAGACCTCGGCACTGCCCCGGACGACCAGCGTGCGCATGAGGTGCAGATGGATCCGGGTGAACGACTCCATCGAGCCGCTCACGTCGGCGACCATCACCACTCGACGGGCTCGTTGCCGGCGACGCCGACGCGCGAGATGGATGGGTTCGGCGCCCGTGGCGCGTGCGGCCGCGAGCGTGCGGCGCAGATCGATGCCTCCGCCGGTGGGCGACACGGCATGACGACGGCTGGTGCGGGTCGGGAACCTCACCATCATCTCCTCGAGCCATCGACCGAGCAGGTCGAGGTCCTCGCTGCTCAGCTGGTCGAAGGGGGTGTCCGCCAGCCGCTCGATCGCGGCCGGCAACAGCTCGGGCAGGACCCCGTCGACGGACTCGTCGGCTTCGTTGCCCTCGTCGATGATCTCCGGACGTCGACTGCCGTCGACCCGGCCGGCGGCGAGCGCGAGCCCGTCGCTCGGTGCCGACTGCCGGAGCAATGTGCCGGCCATCCGCACCGAGGCGTCCCCGATGTCGCGCTGCCATGGTCCGATGGGCAGACCGTCGCCGTGGAACGCGGCAGCGAACACGGCGTCGAAGGTGGCGAAGTCGGATCGGTCGTGCACGAGACAGGTTCTCGTCACCCAGTAGAGCGTCGACGTATCGGTCGGGGGACAGCAGACCAGGGCGTTGCTGCAACGGCTGATCGACGAGAGCCCCACCACGACGCCCGCCTCACGGAGCCGCTCGGCGAGCGCGGCCACGAACGCCGCGACGTCAACCGACCGGAACAGCGACGACTCCGTCACGAGCTCGTCGAGATCATGCCGATCTCTCGACGGTGAGCTCGTCCGCGGCGAGGGCGTCGTTGACGGTCCGGAGGTCGTCGGGGGTCTTGATCACAGCACCGAGGGTGGCGCGGGCGTGATCGTCGTCGAGCTGGGTGACGCCGAGCGCATGCAGTGCGCTCACCCAGTCGATGGCCTCGGCGACGCCGGGAGGCTTGTCGAGGTCGAGAGTCCGGGTCAGGTGGACGAACGCCGTCGCCGCCGTCACGAGCGGTTCGGCGGCCTCGGCCACGTTCCGGCGGACGATCCGAGCAGTGCGTTCGACCGTCGGGAACTCGATCCAGTGGTAGAGACAACGACGCTTGAGCGCGTCGTGCAGCTCCCTGCTCCGATTCGAGGTCAACACGACGATCGGGTCGACCACTGCTCGAAAGGTCCCGAGCTCGGGCACCGTGACGGACTGCTCGCCGAGGAACTCGAACAACAACGCCTCGAACTCGTCGTCGGCCCGGTCGATCTCGTCGATGAGCAGCACCGCCGGCGCAGGCCCCGGGTGTCGCACGGCCTGGAACAGCGGCCGGTCGAGCAGGTAGTCCTCGGTGAACAGATCGGTGGCGCTCACCTTCTCGTGCGCGGCTTCGGCCAGGCGGATCGAGAGCAGCTGGCGCGAGTAGTTCCATTCGTACAGTGCTTCGGCCGCGCTCACGCCCTCGTAACACTGGAGGCGCAGGAACGGGCCGCCGATGACCGCGGCCATCGCCTTGGCTGCGGTGGTCTTGCCGACGCCGGGCTCGCCCTCGAGCAGCAGCGGCTGTCGGATGGCCTGGGCCAGGAAGAGCGAGGTCGACAGGCCCTCGTCGACCAGGTAGTCGACCTCGTCGAGTGCAGTGGCGAGCGACGCCCGATCGGCGAAGCTTGTCATTCTGCCGCCTCGGTGGCGACCAGCCGCTCGTAGTCCGCCCAGGTGTCGACATCGAGCGGCACGTCGCCCTCGATGTCGACCTCGCGAACCGGATGCCGGCCCGACTCGAGCAGCTTCCACACCGCCTTGTCGCCATGGAGCGCACCGAGGTCGTCGAAGACGGCTCGCCCGAACCAGAACGGGTGGCCGCGGCCGTCGGCATACCGGCACACGGCGAGCGGCACGTCGCCGGCACCGTCGACGAGAAGCCGGATCGTGTCGGTCGTCACGCCGGGCTGGTCGCCCAGCAACAGCACGAGTCCGTCGGCGCGCTCGTCGACCACGCCGAGCGCCGCCACGATCGACGATGAGCAACCCCTCGTGAAGTGCACGTTCTCGACGACGTCGGCGGTCCCGAAGTCGATGGCATCTCGGACCTCGGGCACGGCTCCGCCGATGGCCACGACGACCTGGTCGAACGACGCCGATGACGCCGTGTCGACGACGGCCTGCAGTAGTGGTCGGGCCCGGTACTCGAGGAGCTGCTTGGGTTGTCCCAGTCGCCGCGATGCCCCGGCGCCCAGGACGAGCCCGGTCACGAAGCCGCTCACCGGGCCAGACCCAGCTCTTCGGCATAGCGGGTGCGACAGCCCGGGTTGCAGAACCAGTGGTCGACGCCGTCGTGCGTGAGATGGGGCGTGTCGGGAGCGACGACCACCGTCATGCCACAGACCGGGTCGATGGCCGACGCCGGGAGATCGGGCGTCGCCGACTCGGCCGCGCGAAGGCCGTCGCGGCGGACCGCACGCACGAGGTCGGCGAGGATCGACAGGGCGATCTCCTCCGCGGTCCTGGCCCCGATGTCGAGGCCGACCGGCGTGTGTATGACCGCCCGCTCCTCGGGAGAGAGAGCCAGCTCGTCGAGAACCGCCTTACCTCTGGTCGAGCTGGCGACCAAGCCGATGAAGCCGACACCGGCATCGAGGGCGGCACGGATGCTCTCGGGTTCGTTGCGACCATGGCTGGAGACCAGCAGCGCGGTACAGCCCCGCAGGTGCGGGACCTCGCCTGCTGACCGGTCGACCCCGAAGCCGAGGTGCTCGGCGAGGATTTCGAGCGACTCTGCGATCGGCGTGGCCCCGACGATGGCGAGCAGCGGTGCCGGGAGCTTGGGTTCCAGGAACACTTCGATCGCACCGCCCGACAGGCATGGATTCACCACCGTGCGGGCCCCGTCGCTCTCGGGGAAGTCGTCGCCGCCCTCGGGCAGGATCCGCAACAGGAGCGCTTCGCCACTCGCCAGCAACGGCACAGCGGCCGCCCGTACCGAACCTTCGGCGCACTGCCCGCCGACGAATCCGTCGATGGATCCGTCGGCCAACACGACTGCCGAGTCGCCGGGCCGCGCCGATGTGGGGCACTGGGCCCGGACCACGGTGGCCTGGACGAACGGTGTGCCCTGACCGATGAGCTCTGCGACTCGTGCGGTGTGCCGTCGACGTTCGGACATGCGGCTCAGATCGGCGGGGTGTGGTTGCCCTGCATCGTCTCCCACACCCGGGACGGGGTGAGCGGCATGTCGGCATGGCGGACGCCGAAGGGCTTCAACGCGTCGACGATGGCGTTCACGATCGCCGGTGGCGAACCCACCGTTGCCGATTCGCCGATGCCCTTGGCGCCGATCGGATGGTGGGGCGACGGTGTCACGGTGTGATCGGTCTCCCAGTCGGGAGTCTCGAGCGCGGTGGGGATCAGGTAGTCCATGAGCGAGCCGCTGAGGCAGTTGCCGTCCTCGTCGAAGGCGATCATCTGCATCATGGCCATCCCGACCCCGTCGGCCAGACCACCGTGGACCTGGCCCTCGATGATCATCGGGTTGATGCGGGTGCCGCAGTCGTCGACGGCGATGAACCGCCGGACCTTCACCACCGCGGTGCCCGGATCGACATCGACCACGCAGATGTACGCGCCGAAGGGGTACGTCAGGTTCTCGGGGTTGTAGCAGATCTGCGCTTCGAGGCCGCCCTCGATGCCCTCGGGGAGATCGCCGGCCCCGTGGGCCTTCATGGCGATGTCCTGGATGGTCACCGACTTCGACGGGTCGCCCTTCACCGAGAACGAACCCTTGTTCCACTCGAGGTCGGAGATCGACACCTCGAGCATGCCGGAGGCGATGATCTGCGCCTTGTCGCGGACCTTGCGGGTGACGAGCGCGGCGGCCGCACCCGACACGGGGGTCGAACGGCTCCCGTACGTACCGAGACCGAACGGCGTGTTGTCGGTGTCACCGTGGACGACCTCGATGTCCTCGGGCGGGATGCCGATCTCCTCACTGACGATCTGCGCGAACGTCGTCTCGTGGCCCTGGCCCTGGGTCTTCACCGACAATCGGACCACGGCCTTGCCGGTCGGATGGACGCGCAGCTCGCACCCGTCGGCCATGCCGAGCCCGAGGATGTCCATGTCCTTCCTCGGTCCGGCGCCGACGGCCTCGGTGAAGAACGATACGCCGATGCCCATGAGCTCGCCCCGCTCGCGCTTCTCGGCCTGTTCACGCCGCAGCTCGTCGTAGCCGGCCATCTCCATGGCTTTGCGCATGGCCGGTTCGTAGTCGCCCGAGTCGTACACCCAGCCGGTCTTGGTCTCATAGGGGAACTGGTCGGGCTTCAGCAGATTCTTCAACCGCAGCTCGGCGGGATCCATGTCGAGCTCGTGCGCGAGACAGTCGACGATGCGTTCGACCAGATAGACGGCCTCGGTGATGCGGAACGAGCACGCATACGCGACACCACCGGGTGCCTTGTTGGTGTAGACCGCCGTCATCTTGGCGTGGGCGGCCTCGAGGTCGTAGCTGCCCGTGAACACGCCGAAGAACCCGGCCGGGTACTTCACCGGCGCAGCAACGCCGTTGAACGCACCGTGGTCGGCGAGCACGTCGGTGCGGATCGCCAGGATCCTGCCCTCGCTGGTGGCGGCGATGTCGGCCTTCATCACGTAGTCGCGGGCGAAGCCGGTGCTCACCAGGTTCTCGGTGCGGTCCTCCATCCACTTCACCGGCTTGCCGATCACCAGCGAGGCGACGATCGCACAGACGTATCCCGGGTAGATGGGCACCTTGTTGCCGAAGCCGCCGCCGATGTCGGGCGCGATGATCCGGATCTTGTGCTCGGGCAGCCCCGCCACGAGGGCGTACACCGTGCGGTGGGCGTGGGGCGCCTGGGTGGTGCACCACAACGTGAGCTGTCCCGAGACCCGCTCGACATCGGCGACGCAGCCGCACGTCTCCATCGGTGCGGGGTGGACACGGGGATAGACGATCTCCTCGCTCACAACCACGTCGGCCTTGTCGAAGACCGCGTTGGTCGCGGCCTCGTCGCCGGTCTCCCAGTCGAAGATGTGGTTGTCGGTCTTGCCGTCGAGGTCGTCACGAATGACGGCGGTGGCGGGGTCGAGGGCGGTGCGGACGTCCATGACCGGCGGCAGCGGGTCGTACTCGACATCGATGAGCTCGAGCGCATCGCGGGCCGAGTACCGGTCCTCGGCGACGACGAACGCGACCTCTTGGTGCTGGAATCGGACCTTGTCGGTCGCGAGCACGGCCTGCACGTCGTTGGACAGCGTCGGCATCCAGGCCAGTCCCTGGGCGGCGAGATCCTCGCCGGTGATGACCGCGACCACCTTCGGGTGGGCCTCGGCCGCCGACTTGTCGACACCAACGATCCGGGCATGCGCGTATGGCGAGCGGAGGACGGCGAGATGCAGCATGCCGGGGAGCTGGATGTCGTCGACGAAGTTCCCCATGCCACGAATGAGGCGGGGATCCTCCTTGCGGAGCAGCCGGCCGAAGCCGATCGGCCGCTCTTCTTCCTCGGTGACCTCGGGGGCCGGGTCGGTGGTGGTCATGATGAGCTCCCGATGGTGACGCTTGCTTCGTGTTCAGCGGTCCACTGGATGGAGCGGACGATGGTCGAGTAACCCGTGCAACGACAGATCTGTCCGGAGATCGCCTCGCGGATGACCTCCTCGGAGGGATTCGGGTTGCTGTCGAGAAGGGCTCGCGCCGTGAGCATCATGCCCGGTGTGCAGAAGCCGCACTGGAGCCCGTGGCACTGCATGAAGCCCTCCTGGACCGGGTCGAGCACACCGTCGACCTCGAGCCCTTCGACGGTCTTGACATCGTGGCCGCCGGCCATGGCTGCGAGCTGGGTGCAGGACTTGACGGGTTCGCCGTCGATCAACACGACGCACGTGCCGCAGTTGCTGGTGTCGCAGCCCCAGTGGGTGCCGGTGAGGCCGAGCTGATCTCGGATGAAATGGACCAGCAGCAGGCGGGGCTCGATCTCCTCGCTCACCGCCTGGCCGTTGATGGTCATGGTCACCTGCATCTCAGGCCTCCTGTCCGTTGGCACGGGCCACGGCCCGTCGCAGCGCTCGCACGGTGAGCTCCTTGGCGAGGTGGGTCTTGTAGGCGGCGGTGCCGCGCTGATCGGTGTAGGGCGAGCAGTTGGCGGCTGCGATCTCGCCGACCTGCTGGTACAGATCGTCGGACGGCGTCGTGCCGCGGAGCGCCTCCATCACCGGGCCGATCGAGGTGGTGTTGGGGCCCACGGCCGCCAGCCCGACCCTGCCTTCGGCAATGGTGGCACCGTCCATCCAGACCGCAGCGCCGGACGAGACGACGGCCCAGTCGCCGGCCCGTCGCTCGACCTTCTCGTACGCGCTCGATCCGTTCGGCTTGAGCGGGATTCGAATCTCGGTGAGCATCTCGGCGTCGCCGACCGCGGTCTCGTAGGGCCCGACGTGGAAATCCTCCATCGAGACCGACCGTTCGCCGGTGCTGCTCTTGATGACGCAGCTGGCGTCGAGGGTGGTGCACACCGCCGACAGGTCCTCGGACGGGTCGGCCTGACAGAGCGAGCCGCCGAGAGTGCCGCGGTTGCGGACGACCGGGTCGGCGATCACACGCTCGGCATCGCGGAAGATCGGGAAGTGCTCGGCGAGGAGGTCGGATTCGAGCAGGTCACGATGCCTGGTCATGGCGCCGATGCGGACATCGCCGTCGCCTTCGCGGATGTAGAAGAGCTCTTCGCAGTCGTTGATGTCGATGAGGTACTCCGGGTTGGCGAGCCGGAGCTTCATCATCGG
>JAOTZB010000308.1 GCA_029861625.1 Acidimicrobiia bacterium | reverse complement strand
TTCTAGACGGCGGCCGCTCGCGCCGACCCGACCAACGAGGTCAGTAGCACGCGGCCGTCGTCGCTACCCAGCAGCGGATTGCATGCCCGTTCTGGGTGCGGCATCAGCCCGACCACATTGCCGGCCTCGTTCGATATCCCGGCAATGTCGCCCGTCGACCCGTTGGGGTTGTCGACATAGGAGAACGCGATGCGGTCCTCGTCGCGCAGCAGCGCAAGCGTGCGATCGTCGCACGTGTAGTTGCCCTCGAAGTGGTTGATCGGAATCGACAACACATCTCCGACCGTGGCCGATCGGGTCAGCGCTGATCGAGTCGATGCGACGCGTATTCGTGCCATTCCACACCGGAACTTGAGCCCCGCGTTCTTCTGGAGCGCTCCCGGCAACAACCCTGATTCGGTCAAGACCTGAAACCCGTTGCAGATGCCGATGACGGGGCCGCCATTGGCCGCGAATTCCGACACTGCGGTCATGACCGGGGAGAAGCGGGCGATGGCTCCGGGTCGGAGATAGTCGCCGTGGGCGAAGCCGCCCGGTATCACGATCGCGTCGACTCCCGAGAGGTCGGCATCGCCGTGCCAGAGGATCCTGCTCTCGCCGCCGATCGAGCCGATGGCCTCGGTGACGTCGAGCTCACAGTTCGTGCCGGGGAACAAGACGATTCCGACTCGGGCGCTCACGGGAGCGCCTCGATGATGACGGTTGCGTCCTCGATCACGGGGTTGGTCAGGAATCGCGCACACATGTCGTCGACCTCGGCCCGGGCCGCGGCCTCGTCGATCGCATCGACGGTGAATCGGAGGAGCTTGCCGACGCGAACGCCTTCGACTCCCCCGAAACCGAGGGCGGGCAACGAGCGTTCGATGGTCGCACCCTGGGGATCGGCGATGCCCGGACGGAGCTCGACGTGCACGGTGACGGCGAATGGCATGGCGCCAATCCTCGCACAGCCACCTTGGCCCTCGGGGGCATCGCGTCCGCGCTCAGCTGCAGCAGGTGGACTCGCTTCCGACGACCCCGGCCGGCTCGTCGTCGAGAATTGTGTAGAACTCCCACTCGCCATCGGGAGCGTCGGTCCAGACCTTGTCCTGGACGGCGTGGCAGCACAGCTCGGCGGTCTGGAGCCGCACGTCGAGGCCCGCGCTCGTGAACCGATCGGTGGATGCGACGACATCGTCGGGCGACGCCACCTCGACGCCGAGGTGATTCAGCCGCTCGGCGGCCTGGGCGTTCTCGAAGAGCACGAGCTTCAGCGGGGGATCCGCCACCTCGAAGTTGGCATAGCCGGGCCGGCGCTTGTGGGGCTCGGTCGCGAACATGGCGGCGTAGAAGTCGACGGCCTCGTCGATGTTCGGCACGTTCAGTGCGAGCTGGACTCGGGACATGCTGTTCTCCTCGATTCGATGCATGTCGATATGTTCGCGAACGTATCGACTGTTGTCAATATGATATCCATCGATATGATCGGGAGCACTGATCCGTGGACATCATGTCCATGGGAAGAACCTGTCGAGCAGGAGCCGTGAGTCGTGGACCGATCACCGGAGACGACCGAGCCGTGTTGCCCACCCGTGCTCGCCGCGCCGATCGGGGTCGACGATGCCGCGACCCTCGCCGCTGTCCTGAAGAGCCTCGCCGATCCGGTCCGGCTGCAGCTGTTGAGCATCATCGCCAGCTCGCCCGAGGGCGAGGCGTGTGCGTGTGACCTGGCGGGGCCGGTCGGTCGGTCACAACCGACGGTCAGCCACCACCTGACCCAGCTCGTGCATGCCGGAATCCTGGAACGCGCCCAGCGGGGCAAGTGGGCATGGTTCCGTCTCGATCAGGGCGCGCTCGCCGCAGTGTGCGCGGCACTCGACCCGTCGTGCTGCCCGACACCGGGTGCCCGGTCCACGACGGCGTCCTGATCGACCCGTCTGGCTCGCCCCCGGCCGCGATGCGTCAACCCGCGGCGATCAGCGCGGTCGCGGCAACGGCCGCACCGAATCCCCAGAGCTGCGAGCGCGACATCTTCTCGTGGAGGAAGTATCGGGCGAGCAACACCGTCGAGATGGGGTACAGCGAGCTGAGGACAGCCACGAGCGTCAGCGAGCCCTGATTGGTCGCGTAGAGGAAGAGCACGTTCGAACCGGTATCGAACACCCCAGTGGCCACGATCAGGCGACGAGCATCGGTCGCACGCGGGAAGACTCGGCGACGGCCGGCGACGAGGAACAGCACCAGCAGCGTCGATGTGAACAACCTGGCGCCGACGATCGGCCAGGGTGCGGAGGCCGACGAGGTCGCGTCGAGGAGGATGAAGAAGGCACCGAACCCGACGCCGGCCACGAGCGCCTCGCCGACGACCTGGAACGTGACCGGCGTCGCCGTCCCGTCGCTGTTCGACGAGACCAGCCCGATCGCCACCAGCGCCAGACCGACACCGATCGCGGCTGCCACCGTCAGCGAGTCACCCGTGGCCAGCCCCCACCCGGCCGGAATCGCCGCCGACGTCATCGCGGTGAGCGGTGCAACCACCGACATCGGACCCCGCGCCAACCCGCGATACAGCAGCGCGACCCCGATGCCCCCGAACGCGCCGCCCGCGGCCCCGAGCGCGACGTCCTCGAAGATGAGCTCGTCGGCAACGAGCACCGCGGCGATGGTGACGCCGACGAGACCCACGAGATGGGATCCGGCAACCACCTGGACCACTGACGCGCGCTTGGCAGCCAGCCCGCCGCAGAAGTCGCCGGTCCCGAAGATCGCGGCGGTGAGGAGACTCAGGAAGATGGCCATCGCAGGTGGTCACGTCGAGGGGTCGCCGGCGTCGAGCGCTGCGGGACGTCAACGCAACGGCTCGACTCCCCGGAGATGACACTCGTCGTTCCACCGAGCGAGCACCCTCGTCTCGCGCTCGAAACCGAGGACCGACACGGTCGCCGTACGCAGCGAGAGCAGGCGGCCGGCGTCGGGAGCGAGACCGAGCCATCTGGCGGTGAGCACGCGGAGGAGATGTCCGTGAGCGAACAACGCCACGTCACCATCGACCGCGAGGGACCGCTCGATGACCCGGTCGCACCGCTCGCCGACGTCGTCGATGGACTCGCCGTCGTCGATGGGGTGGGTCCACACGGTCCAGGTCGGATCTTCCGCAGCCCGGATGTCGACGGTCTTGCGACCCTCGTAGACCCCGTAGTCCCACTCGACCAGATCGCCGTCACGTTCGGCCACGTCGCCGAAGCCCGCGAGCACGGACGTCTCCCATGCCCGTTGGAGCGGGCTCGACCAGACACGCGAGAACACGAGGTGGTCGAGCATCCCCGCGAGCTGATCGGCTTGGCGGCGGCCGGTTGCGGTGAGCGCCACATCGGTACGGCCGGTGTGCTGACCGGTGCGGCTCCATTCGGTCTCGCCGTGGCGGACCAACACGATCGCCTTCGACAGTGAGCTCACCCGTTCGCCTCCACGTCAGGAGCCACCGGGCCAGTCGCCGAACGACAGACCGGTGATGCGCTCGTAGCCCTCGACATAGCGGGCCCGGCTCGCCGACACGACCGAGGCGGGCAGCGGCGGAGGCGGCGGTTGTTTGTCCCAGTCGAGGCCGTCGAGGAAATCCCGGACGGGCTGTTTGTCGAACGACGGCGGCGTCGAACCCGGCGTCCATGACTCGGCCGGCCAGAACCGAGACGAATCAGGGGTGAGCACCTCGTCGGCGACCACGAGCTCGCCGTCGACGAGACCGAGCTCGAACTTGGTGTCGGCGATGATGATGCCGCGCTCGGCTGCCAGCTCCGCGCCCCGTCGGTACAGCTCGAGGGAGACCGATCGGGCGTGCGCGGCGAGATCACCTCCGACGAGGTCGGCCGCCTGGTCGAACGAGATGTTGACGTCGTGACCCTCGTCGGCCTTGGTCGACGGCGTGAACACCGGTTCGGGAAGCCTCGACGACTCGAGCAGGTCATCGGAGAGCACGGAGCCGTGCATCGTCCCCGCAGCCAGGTATTCCTTCCACGCCGAGCCGGTGATGTAACCCCTGACGATGCACTCGATCGGCAACATCTCTGCCCGGTTGCACAGCATCGCCCGACCGACGATGGCCGGATCCTCCGCGCCGTCGGGAAGGTCGGCCGCATCGGTGGAGATCAGGTGGTTCGGCACGACATCCGCGAGCGTGTCGAACCAGAACTGGCTCATGGCCGTGAGCACTCTTCCCTTGTCGGGAATGGGCTCGTCCATCACGACGTCGAATGCCGAGATGCGATCGGAGGTGACCATCAACAAGCGGTCGTTTCCGGCGTCGTAGATGTCGCGGACCTTGCCGGAGTAGACGAGGGGGAGGCCGATGGCCCAGGTCATGAGTTGCTCCCTACAGGATCGGTTCGGGTCGGTAGGCGGTTGCTGCCGGGAATCGCGACAGGAGCCGCTTGACCCGATCGACGAGGTCGGTCACCTGGGAACCGGCTCGACCAGTGAGCTCGATCGGCTGACCGACGGCCCTCAGAATCGCGTCGGCATCGAGAGGGAACCGGCTGTCGGCGCCCAGCCGGTCGAAGAGGTCGTTGTGGGCCTGGCCCGACTCACGCTGCGCGAGCGCCACCGCAACGGCGTGTCCCTTGATG
>JAOTZB010000307.1 GCA_029861625.1 Acidimicrobiia bacterium | reverse complement strand
CGTCGGGGTGACGATGCCCCACCCGTCGACGAATCGCATCGGTCGGAAACCGGCCACGAAGCTCGAGTGCTGGGAGTTGTCGGACTCGGTCAACACCTCGTTGGCCGCGGCATCGGCCCACAGGAACGACACCACCGCGTCGGTCATCGAGAGCTCGATGTGCTGGCCGCCGCGACCCTGGGCCCGGGCGAACAGCGCGGCGGCGATCGCCTGTGAGGCGAACAGCGCAGTGACCTTGTCGGCCGCCGTCTGGCGCAGGAAGGTGGGAACCTCATCGTCGGGGTCGGCCTGGTTGGCGGCGAGCCCGGCGTAGGCCTGGATCACCGTGTCGTAGGCGCTGCGATCGCGATAGGGGCCGGTGGGTCCGAACCCCGACAGCGACACGTAGACGACGTCGGGATTGTGCGCCCTGACGTGGTCGTAGCCGAGGCCGAGACGGTCCATGACCCCGGGCCGGTAGTTCTGGATCACTACATCGGCCTCGGCCGCCAGCCGGGCGACGATGTCGACGCCCTCGGGAGTCTGCAGGTCGACGGCGAGGGAGCGCTTGCCCCGGTTGCACACGAGGAACAGCGAGCTCATGCCGTTGACGGCCACGCCCACGTAGCGGGCGATGTCACCGATGTCGGGGCGTTCGACCTTGATCACCTCGGCGCCCTGATCGGCCATCAGCGCGGCCGCGTACGGTCCGGTGAGCGCGATTGAGATGTCGAGCACCTTGACGCCGTCGAGCGGCCCTGTGGTCATGGTGTCCTACCCGTCAGTCCTCGAAGACCGGCGGGCGGTTCTCCTTGCGGGCCCGCACGGCTTCTTCGAAGTTCTTGGTGGTCAGGCGGACGAACAACTGCGTGTGGGTCTCCATCTCGATCGCGGCCCGAAGGCTGCCCATCTCGAGCCCCGCCCACATGGTTCGCTTCGTGAGCGCCGTCCCCTGCGTGCTCCACCCGTTGATCTGATCAGCGAGATCGAGCGCCTCGGTCAACAGGTCGGCGTCGGGCACCACGCGAGAGACCAGGCCGATGGAGGCGGCCTCGTGGGCGTCCATGTCGCGGCCCGAGAGCATCATCTCGAATGCCCGCGACGAACCTATCGCTCGTGGCAGCAGGAAGCTCAGCCCCAGCTCGGTGGCGGTGAGGCCGTTGTTGATGCCAGCAGCGCGGAAGTAAGCCGACTCGCCGGCCAGGCGGATGTCGGCGCCGAGGGTGAGGCACATCCCGCCCCCGATCGCAGCGCCGTTGATCGCGCAGATGATCGGTTGGGGCATGCGCTGCATGGCCGGGACGAGATCGGCGAGCACCGACATCGCCTTGGTGGCGATGCGGGTGAGCGTCATGCCGTCGATGTTCGGCGGCGGTCCGCCATCGTTGGACGTGTCGGCGCCCGAGCAGAACCCGCGGCCTTCCCCCGTGAGCACCACACACGTCGTGTCGTTGTCGGCTCCGACCGCTTCGAAGGCGTCGTGGAGCGGCAGCATGAGCTCGAAGGCCATCGAGTTCATCCGCTCGGGACGATTGAGGGTGATCACCGTGGTGTGGGGACGGGGCTTGTCGATCAGGACGAGGTCGCTCGGCTCGGCAGTCATACGTGAGGCATACTACCCCTCGTGTCTCACAGCGGTTGGCAGCGCCACAGCGATGGAGAGGTCGCGATCGACAAGATTCTCGACGCCGCCGGTCGCACCTTCGCCCGATGCGGTGTCCGCCACGCCACGATGATCGATGTCGCCCGAGCAGCGGGGTGCTCGCGAGCCACCCTCTATCGGTACTTCCCCAACCAGGAGGCGCTGCACCTCGCGTTCGTGCACCGGGCCACCCTGCGCATCGCTTTGCGGTTGGCCGAGGATCGCCGCGGCGGTGCGCCCCCTTCGCTCGCCGACCGGATTCTGGCGGGCATCGCGGCGGTGCGAGCCGATCCGCTGCTCGCCGTCTGGTTCGAGCCCGAGAACATGGCCGTGCCCATCGCGGTGAGCCAGAACTCCGAACTGCTCCAGGCGATGTCGTCGGGACTGGTCGACCAGGTGGGCTCGGGCGCCCTCGGCTCCGAGGAGCTGGAGCGACGGGGCGAGTGGCTCCTTCGCTGCATCGTGTCGTTGCTGGCCATGCCCGGTGCCGACGACGAGGCGGAACGGGTCCTCGTCGAGTCGTATGTCGTGCCCGGACTCGTCACAGACGCAGATCAGACCAGGAGTCACAATTGAGCGCCGAACCGTCCCTCGATGCCATCGACCTCACCGATGCGTCGGTGTGGGAGCAGGGTGCTCCCCACGAGTGGCTCGACCGTTTGCGCACCAACGACCCGGTTCACTGGCACGAGGAACCCGACGGGCCCGGCTTCTGGGCCCTGACTCGACACGACGACGTGCGTCGAGTGTCGACCGCGCCGTTGGAGTTCTCCAGCTACGTGGGCGGCCCGCTCCGGCTCGATCCCCCCGAGGACGGCCTCGGCCAGGTGCGAATGATCATCATCGGGATGGATCCCCCCGAGCACCGGGCCTTCCGCAGCATCGTGTCGAAGGCGTTCACCCCCAGGATGATCGCCCGCCTCGAGGACTCGCTGCGGGCCGAGACCGCTCGTGTCGTCGCCGAGCTGCGTGACCGTGACCACTGCGACTTCGTCACCGACGTCGCCGCCCGGATCCCGATGTGGTCGATCAGCGAGTTGATGGGTGTGCCCGAGGCCGATCGCCACCGCCTCTACGAGCTGAGCCACGCGTTGATCGACGATCAGGACCCCGAGGTCGCGCCCACACCCGAGACGTCGACGGAAGCCTCGATCGAGATCTTCGGCTATGCGAGCGAGATGGCCGCTCGGGAGCGGGCCCATCCCTCGGGGAGCCTCACCAACGTGCTCCTCGACGCCGAGGTCGACGGCCGCAAGCTCACCGATATCGAGTTCACGCTGTTCTTCATGTTCCTGATCGTCGCGGGGAACGAGACGACCAGGACGGCGAGCTCTCACGGCCTGCTCGCGCTGATCGAGCACCCCGACGAACACCAGCGTCTCGTGCGCGACCCCACGCTCGTACCGAACGCCGTCGAGGAGATCCTGCGATGGGAGCCGCCCATCCACCACTTCCGGCGGACGGCCACGGCCGATCTCCGCATCGGCGACCAGCCCATCGCGGCCGGCGACAAGGTGCTGATGTGGTATGCCGGCGCCAACCGCGATCCGGCGGTCTTCGACGATCCCCATGTCTTTCGCGCCGACCGGTCGCCGAACCCGCAGCTGTCGTTCGGCATCGGCGAGCACTTCTGTCTCGGCGCCAACCTCGCCCGGCTCAGCCTTCGGTTGCTCTTCGCCGAACTGCTCCAGACGATCGACGACATCGAACTGCGATCGCCGCCTCGCCGGCTGCACTCGAATCTCATCAACGGCATCAAGGAGATGCAGATCGGCTACCGAGTGCGCCCTTCTGCGGGCTGATGAGCGATCGACCGCTTGCCGCTGTCGTCACCGGGGCGGCGAGCGGCATCGGCCTCGGCGTCGCCGGGTTGCTGGCCGACCGCAGGTAGCCATGGCTGCCAGCCGGCTACGTCGAGCACGAGACACCGTTCGTGTACTCCGACTCGATGCTCTCGATCGTGCTCGTCGTCGGCGCCGTCCTCCAGGTGGCCGAGTTCGACGCGGGTCGCTCCCTCGGGCTGATCGCCGCCGGCATGCTCGCCTTCCTGGGTGTGCTCGACCTTGCGTACTTCGTGCGAACCGGCCTGTTCGCCCGCGAGCGGGGCGGCCCGGGCAATGTCGCTGTGGTCGCCAGCGTGCTCGCTCTCGCGGTGATCCTGGCCATTCGTTTCGTGTGATCGCCACCCGCCACCGCTTCGCCCTCGGGGTTCAGCAAGAGCCGCTCAGGCGGGTCGAGCCCGTCGGCGGTGCCGCATCCACAAGCCGAGCGCGCCGATCACGAGCAGTCCGGTGACGACGAGCCCGAAGCGGTCGATGGTGGAGGCCACCCGTTCACCGAACAGAGCACCGAGGATCACGACCACCGAGACCCAGGTCACCGAGGCGAGCGCGTTCCACGGGAGGAAGCGGCGGTAGGGCATGCCGGACGTGCCGGCGACGAGCGGGACGAGTGCCCGCAGCGGCCCCACGAAGCGGGCACCGAACACGGTCTGACCGCCGTAGCGGTCGAAGTACGCCTGGGCCCGAGCGAACGGAGCCTCCACTCGTCGCCACACCGGATCCCAACGAGTCAGCAGCGCCGTGCCCCAGCGATGGCCGATGAACCAGCTGGTGGAGTCGCCCAGGAAGGCACCCACCGAGGCGACGGCGATCACCAGCACGAGCGGCACGTCGGCCACCTGGGCCGCCGCGCCGATGACGATCAGGCCCAGCTCGCCGGGCACGACGGTGTCGAGCAGCGCCACGGTCTCGCCGTACGGCAACAAGAAGGCCAGCAACAGAAGCCAATGGGCGTCGAGCGCGGCGATCTCGTCGAGGAGCCGTTCGGCCACTGCTCAGCCGCACCTGCGTCGTGGCAGCACCGACGAAGGCTAGCGGAGGCGCTGTTTCGGTTGGTCGGGGTCCAAGTGGTCGAAGGCGGGTTGGCATCGGCCGGTGTGCCTCGGCATCTAGGGTCTGGGCGCGCCCCTAGGGGGCAGGCTGG
>JAOTZB010000306.1 GCA_029861625.1 Acidimicrobiia bacterium | reverse complement strand
GACGATGTAGTGACACGGGACGAGGTCGGTCGCGCTGTAGTCGTAGCTGCCGTCGCCCGGTTGTTGGTCGGTGGCGTTGACCTGGAAGTTCTGTGAGCCGCCGACGCTGCACGTGCCGTCGATTCCCGCGAACGCCGGGTCGGCCAGGACCGAGACGATGGAGAACGGGGTCGGGAACAGACTGCCGTCGCCGAGCGTGACGGTGCCGCGGATCGAGCCGAGCTGGAGCAGGGTGGCGTTGAGGGTTTCGCGGGTGCCGATGCCGAAGGCCCGTACATCGGCGAACGGCTGGTGGCTCGGATGCAGGATCGTGACGTCGTGGATACCGACAGGGATGCCGTCGATCGTGTAGCGGCCGTCGTCCTCGGTGCCGCCGACATTGGCGTTGGGCGCCAGGAGGTCGTTGAAGGTGATGTTGCACTGGCTGTTGTCGGCGTTGGGCGCGAGGTTGCAGAACCGTTCGCCGGTGTTCGTCTCGACGATCACGACCGCGCCGGCGATGGTCTCGTTGTCGACCGACGAGCGGATGGTCCCGACGAGAACGCCGTCGGCGGCGATGACGCCCTCGGTCGGGTCGAACGGCAGCTCGATGAGCAGGGGCGCCGGCGGCGTGGTCGGGTCGGTGAGCTCGAGCAGCACCGAGGCGCTGCCATGCTGGAACTTCGAGAACGTGAGGACGTATGTGCCGGACCCGAGGCCGGTGAGCTCGAACTTGCCGCCGGCGTCGGTGGTGCTCTTGAGGACGACCTCCTCGCCGTCGCGGGCAACGATGATCCCCGTGGCGGGGAGCGGCGCTCCGTCACCGTCGACCACCATGCCGCTCACCACGAAGTCGGATCGGTCGAGGGTGATCGAGAGGGGCGCCTGACCGGCCTCGAGGTCGAGCGCCAGGTTCTCGGTGAGGTGTCCGGGGGCCTCGAAGGTGATGAGGTACCGATTGCCCACCGGGAGCTGGGGCAGCACGAAGGTGCCGGGCGCACCCTCGGTGAGGGTCGTCGTCGTTCTCACGAAGTCACCGTTGGCTGCGGTGACCGTGGCGCCGCCGAGGCCCTCGAAACCGCTCAGCACCGTGCCGCTCACCGACCACACGCCCGGGACGAGGTCGATGGTGACGTTCGCCTCGCCCGCCGGGCCGAGATCGATCGCCCGCACGTCGTTGGCGAACGACTCGACCGAGGCAGTGAGGAGGTAGTGCTGCGGGGTGCCGAGGTTCGCGAGCACGAACTGGCCGACCGTGCCCGGGTTGGTCGATGTCGAGGTTCTCCATGTCTGCGCGCCGTCGGTGAGCTCGATGTCGGCCCCACCGATGGGGCCGTCAGGGCCGATGACTATCCCCGAGATGGTCCCGGTGCCGGGCTCGAGCGTGACGTCGAGCTCTGCTGGCCCCTCTTCGGGGAACGTGACGATGAATGCTCTGGAGTCGAAACCGGCCTTCGAGAACTCGAGCTCGTAGGTGCCGCGGCGGTCGATGTCGGCGAACCCCCATTCCCCGTCGTCGTCGCTGACCGACTGGAGCGTCTCGGACACGGGTCCGCTCGATCCGTTGTCCTGTGTGAGCGCAGCCCGCCCCGGGAACGTCTTGAGTCCGGCGCTGTCGCCGGCCTCGAATCCGACCAGGGTGACACCGGCGTCCTCGGCGGTGCTGAGCGCGACCGGCCGCAGCGTGATGACGATGCCATCGTCGTCGCCGGTCTCCCCGGCCTTGACGAAGCCGCCGATCGTCGACTGGAACTCGGCGTCGGGGTCCTCCTCGGACCCGTCGCCGTCGGTCACGTCGCCACCGGCCCCGTTCGCTCCGGCGCCGTCGCCCTCGCCGTCGGTCACGTCGACCGTGCTCGTCTCGGAGGCCAGCTCGTCGCCGGACTTCGAGTCGTCGATGACCCATTGCGCCAGGGCGAAGAGGCCGAGCGCCCACATCAACACGACCATGGCCACGGCCAGCCCGGTGCGGAGCTTGTAGGGCAACAGCGATCGACGGATGAACGTGCCGACCGTGTGCACGGGCGCCGAGCGACCACTGGCCGACACGGTGAAGCTGCGAGCCGTGTCCTGGCGGCTGATCGGCCGCGGGCCCCGGACCTGGGAGCGGATACGGATGCTCTCGCCAGGGCGGACCGTGACCGGATTGTGCTTGAACTTGAATCGCAGATCCTCGCCCTCGCCTGCGAGGTCGAGATCGATCGGCGATGTGCCACGATTCGAGATGTTGACCTGGAACTTGCCCCGCCACGCCCCGCGGACGTTGCGGGGGGCGAGCGAGAGCAGGACCTCGCGGATCGAGCCGACGGTTATGGCGGTCTTCGCGAGCACCGGACGCTGCGCGACCTGATCGCTGACGACTTCGATTCCGATCTCGTGGCTGCCGGCGGCGAAGCCGACCGGAAGGGAGACGGGAATCGGGACCTCGACCGACTTCCCCGGCGGCACCGGTCCGATGCGTGTGGGGAACCGCGCGAGCGATGGGTCGAGCCCGACGAGGCGGAGCTGGAAGGACGCAGAGGTCGGGCCGTCGTTGCTGACGCGAACGGTCATGAGCTGCGACTCGCCGGGAGCGGCGAGGTACTCGGACTCCTCGAAGCGTGCACGCATCAGATCGCGGGACCCGTCGTCGCGGGCGGATGGTCGACCGGGGCGCGCGAACGCACCGGAGACCGCTCGATCATAGTCGGCGCCAGAGGGGTCGAATGAGAGTCAGGAGGGTCGATTCGCCCCTGAAATCGGGGGATCTGGGCACAACGACCCATACCGGCTCGCTCAGATCGTCGCATCGATACCCGTCAGCTGTTCGCCCGCTCCCAGATCGACGGTCCTCGACGCCGCGCCGACGCCGCCCGGGGTGGGCGCGAACTCGACGACATAGGTCGTCGGCGCATCGAGCTCGGTGAACTCGTACACGCCGTCGGATGAGGTCGTGAACGTCGCGATGGGGGTGCCCGTGGGGAAATCCTCGACGAGGAACAGCCGGACGCCGGCGCCGATGATGGGTTCCCCGCCCTCGTCGGTGACGAGGCCGCTGATGCTCGCCTGGCGACCGATCACAACGTCGAGAGGGAGCGCTTCGCCGGGAGAGATGCTCACGAGCTGGGTGACGGGAGACGAACCAGGTCGGGCGAACGTGATGGAGTAGGTCCCGGGCGGGACGTTGTCGATCTCGTACCGGCCGATCGGATCGTCCGCGACGAGCGTCTCGAGCGTGGTGACGCCGTCGGTGAGGCTGACGGTCACGCCACCCGTCGGTCCGTTGACGACCGGGGTGACCCCCGGGGAGCTCGTGGGGCTCGACACCGTCCCGCTGATGACGCCTACCGCGGCACCGAGCACGGCATCGATGCCGGTCTCCTCGCCGTTCACCCCGACGGAGCGCGTCTGGCTGATGAGGCCGTCACCCGAGAACGTCAACGTGTAGGTGCTCGGCACCGGGAGGTTCTCGAAGAGGTAGGTGCCGACGGCACCGATGCTGAGCGTCGTCGTGACGAAGGTGTCGTCGCCGTTGGTCGCCGTGACGGTCACGCCACCGCGGGGTTCGGCGCTGGGCGAGCCGGCCGGAGTGGCCGACACGGTGCCGCTGATCGAGCCCGCAGCGCGACGCAGGGTGATGTCGACGCCCTCCTGGGTCTGACCCTCGGCGAGCGTGATGGTCTGTGATGCCGACACGAAACCGGGTTTGGTGAACGTGATGGTGTAGGTGGCCGGCGTCGACAACTCTCGCAGCACGTACGAGCCCGTTGCTTCCGGTGTGGTCAGCGACACGGTCTGGAAGGTGTTCGTGCCGTCGGTGGCCGAGACGGTGACCCCTCCGAGCGGGTCGGCGCCGTCGGAGACCTGACCGGAGATCACGCCATCGCCTTGTTGGAGGACGATCTCGACGCGAGTCCGCGCCTCCCCCGCCTGGAGGGTGATGAGCCGACGCTCGACGGCGAAACCGGGCTTGGTGACCACGATCTCGTAGGTTGCGGGCGCGGGCACCACCGGGAACTCGAAGATGCCCGTGGCGGTCACCTCCACGACGGCCACCTCGGGGTCGAGGTTCGCGTCGATGAGCTCGCCGCGGATGAGGAGTCGGACGAATGCTCCAGAGGGGTCTTCGCCGACGACGAGCCCGCTGATCGATCCCGGCTCGCCACCGAGCTCGATGGACAAGTCCGGGTCTGGGTCGCCCTGGGCGACCTCGATGTCGGTCGCGGCTTCGAAGGAGGTGGCCCGTTCGTACCACGACGCGCCGAAGCCGGCGGCCTGCACGCTGACGCGGTAGGCACCGTCGGCGAGTCCGGGGATCGAGAATCGGCCGTCGACGTCGGTGGCTGCGGTCCGCACGGGCACGAGCGCGTTGTCGGCGGCGAACAGCTCGATCGTCGCACCCGAGACACCGGCATCGGTCCCCCGGATTTTCACGGTGCCGCCGATCGCAGGGGCGGCAACGACGTCGCCCCCGGCGCCGCCCGCTTCGCCGGCCTCCTCGTCGTCTTGCGCGAGCGCTGATTCGATCAGTGCCTGGTCGAGCTTGGCCTCGTCGACGACGTCGCCGAAAGAGCTGCTCAACACCACGGCGAACACGGCGGCGGCAGCCATGAGCCCGAGCAACGAGAGCAGCCATCGCCCGATGATGGGCCGCT
>JAOTZB010000305.1 GCA_029861625.1 Acidimicrobiia bacterium | reverse complement strand
ACGAACACGACCCGCTTGGGAACCTTGGGGCCCGACAGCTGAGCTCTCGCGAACGCGATGACCGATTCGGCATCGAGGTCACCATGCGCCACGACCACGGCGCAGACGATCTCGCCCCACTCGTCGATGACGGCGAGCCGATCACCGATCGTGGCGGCGTGATGGGCGAGGTGGTCGACGGTCACGATCGGCGAAGCTAGTGCTGCGGGCACCGACTCGACGAGCCCGACGGCGTTGGTACCCTGCGCCCCGTGATCCTGTCGGACAAGACCATCGGCGAAGGCCTCGCATCGGGGCGCATCGTCATCGACCCGCTCGACCCGGCGGGCATCCAGCCGTCATCGGTCGACCTGCGGCTCGACCACCGCTTCCTCGTCTTTCGCAACTACACGATGCCGCTCATCGATGTGCGGGCCGATCTGAGCGACCTCACCGACTCGGTCGAGGCGTCCGAAGACGACCCCTTCATTCTTCACCCGGGCGAGTTCGTGCTCGGGTCGACCCTCGAACGGGTCGCGCTGCCCGACGATCTCGTGGCCCGGCTCGAGGGCAAGTCGAGTCTCGGCCGACTCGGCCTGCTCATCCACAGCACCGCCGGCTTCGTCGATGCCGGCTGGGACGGTCAGCTCACACTCGAGCTGTCGAACGTCGCGAGCCTGCCCATCACCTTGTACCCAGGCATGAAGATCGGTCAGATCTCGTTCATGCAGATGACCACGCCGGCCGACAACCCCTACGGGTCGGCCGCGGTCGGATCGAAGTACCAGGGCCAGCAGGGACCCCGCCCGAGCCGGTACTGGGAGAACTTCGCAGGCTGACCTCGTCGGGTGCGCCTCCTGCTACGTTCACGCCATGGCCGAGCTCCGCTTCTACTTCGGGACGATGGGGTCCGGAAAGAGCACCCAGGCGCTGCAGATCAACCACAATCTCCGGAGCCGTGGGCTCAACACCGTCGTGTGCACGCAGCTCGATCGCGAGGTCGGCCGAGTGTCGAGCCGGCTCGGTGTGTCGGTCGAGGCCGAGGTGATCGACGACGCGTCCAACCTCTACCGCCTCGCACAACAGACCCGCGATCGCCTCGGCGGGCTCGACGCGATGATCTGCGACGAGACCCAGTTCTACAGCGAGGGTCAGATCGAACAGCTCGCACGGGTCGTCGACGAGCTGCGCGTCGAGGTGTACGCCTTCGGCCTGCTCACCACGTTCCAGGGCGATCTGTTCCCCGGCACGAAACGACTCCTCGAGCTGGCCGACCTTCGCTCCGAGCTCCAGGTCGAGGCCCGCTGCTGGTGCGGCGCTCGAGCAACCCACAATGCGCGGCTCGTGGACGGCATGCAGGTGTACGACGGCCAGCTGAAGGTGGTCGGCGACACCGACAGCGACGCGGTCGTCAGCTACGAGCTGCGATGTCGTGAGCACTGGCACACGGCCCTGCGAGAGCTCCAGGGCCGACAGCTCGAGCTCCTCGACGAGTCGAACGAGCTGAGCGACCTGCCCGGCTGAGCGGGGCGGTCGACGCGGTCAGCCGTCGGCCATCAACCTCGCCTGGCCGACCCAGTTGAATCGGGAGATCCGGCCGGGAAGCTCGAGGACGCGCTCGAGCTCGCGCACCGCGTCGCCGTCGAGCGATGCGAGCTGGGCAAAGGTGGTGATGCCGAGCTCGTTGAGCTGGGCGGCGTCCCGCGGGCTCAGGCTCCTGATGAAGACGAGATTGTCGGGGTCACCGGTGGCGTCGGGGATGGTGAACGACAACGTGAAACCGGCGTGGGCCGGCTGGTCGGTGGGCTCTTGCGTGGACTGGTCGGCCGGCTCTTCGGTGGGCTCGCCGTCGGGCTGGTCGGCCGGCCCTTCGGTGAGCTCCTCGGTCGGCTCGGGGACGGTCGTCCCGGCCGGCTCGTCGCCCGACCCTTCGACCAGTGTGGCCACAGCGCTGACGTCGGTGGTGGCATCGAGCGCGGGGACGCCGTGTCGGGTCGCCGCGGCCCCGCCGGACGCGTCGCTCGACCATCCCAGATCGGTGAGGGGAACGATGGCGCCCGACTCGGATTCCAGCTTCTCGCCCGCTTCGATGGCGTCGAGCACGTGCATCGAGATGTCGGCCACGAGAACTTCGTCCTCTTCCTTGCCCGCACCCTTCACGCCGTCGTCCATCATGATGTAGCAGAAGGGGCACGCGGTCGCCACGCGTGACGCGCCCGTGGCGATGAGCTCCTCGGAGCGCTCGTCGTTGACCTTCTTGCCGATGGTCTCCTCCATCCACATGCGCGCCCCGCCGGCCCCGCAGCACATGCCCTGGGTGCCGTTGCGTCGGGCCTCCACGATCTCGATCCCGCCGAGTGACCCCAACACCTTGCGAGGCGCCAGGTACACGTCGTTGTGGCGGCCCAGGTAGCAGGAGTCGTGGTAGACGACGCGTTCGTCGAGGCGGGCGCCGTGAAGATCGAGCGCGCCGCTGTCGATGAGCTGCTCGAGGAATTGACTGTGGTGGATCACCTCGTAGTGGCCACCGAGCTGCGGGTACTCGTTGGCGAGCGTGTTGAAGCAGTGCGGGCACTGCGTGATGATCTTGCGAACCCCCATGCCGTTCAACACGTCGACGTTCTGCATCGCCAGCATCTGGAAGATGTACTCGTTGCCGGAGCGGCGGGCAGGGTCGCCGGTGCAGTTCTCGGCCGGGCCGAGGATCGCGAAGTCGATGTCGGCTCGTTGCATGAGCTTCGCCATCGACTGGGTGACCTTCTTGTTCTTGTCGTCGAACGATCCGGCACACCCGACCCAGTAGAGGAACTCGGCCTCGAACGGATCGCCCCCGTCGAGCACCGTGATGCCCTCGAGGTCCTTGGCCCAATCGGCCCGCTCTGACTGGGAGATGCCCCACGGGTTCCCCGAGTTCTCCATCGACCGGTACGCGTTGCCGAGCTCGCTCGGGAAGTCGGACTCCATCAGCGACTTGTACCGGCGCATGTCGAGGATCTTGTCGAGGATCTCGATGTTGACCGGGCAGATCTCGTCGCACGCCTTGCACGACGTGCACGACCAGATCTCCTCGCTCGTGATGCGCTCGAAGAGGGAGCTCGCGGAGATCGTGATCTCACGGTCGGTGCCGATGGGTGGGCTCACGACCGGGTCGCCGGTCGCGGCCATGACCTCACCCGTCTTCAACACGATCTCGCGCGGGTCGAGCGGTTTGCCCGTGGCATGGGCGGGACACACCGACGTGCAGCGGCCGCACATCGTGCACGCATCGGTATCGAGGAGTTGCTTCCACGTGAAGTCCTCGACCGTCGACGCGCCGAAGGTCTCGAGCTCGGTCTCCATCAGATTCGGCATGGGCTTCATCGCGCCCTTGGGCCGGTCGCGATTGTGCAGGTACATGTTGAGCGGTGACGTGAACATGTGGCGCAACATCGTGATGGGGATCAACAACAAGAAACCGGCGAAGCTCACGACGTGGGCGATCCACCAGGCCTGGTGCCAACCCGAGAGGTTGTCGCTGCCGTCGACGAGCTTCGCGAGCGGATAGCCGATGATCGACCACCGTTCGAACTCGGGTGTGCCTTCGAGGGCGATGCGGTACGCCTCGGCGCCGAAGCCGGTGACGCCGATGGCGAGGAACGTGCCGAGGATCGCCATGTGCTCGGGCTTCGACTTGATGCGGATGCGGTACGGGCGCATCGCCCGGGGGCCGTACCGTCGCAGGATGGCCCAGACGATCCCGACGAGGAAGAGCGCGCCGGCCACATCGCCCACGGCCGAATACCCCTTGTACACCCCGCCGTGCAGGAACTTGGCGTCGTCGGGCAGCTGGTGATTGACCTCGAGCGTGGTCGTCACGGCGAGCAACACGAGGAACGGGAAGTAGATGAGGGAGTGCATCAGCCCCGCGCCCTTTTCGCGCAGCAGCGTCTGCATGTACACCCCGGCACGGAAGTCGGCCATGCGTCGGGCCAGGTTCTTCTTCGTGGTGCGCCGGTTGTCGGGGCCGCCTCGTTGCCAGTTCTTGACCCGTTGTGAGAAGGCCATCGCCCCGATGACGAGGATCACCGGGATGACCGTGTAGAAGGTGAGCTTCACCGCCCCCGGGATGTTCTCGAAGACCTCACGGGTCTGCGAGGAGTCGTCCTCGAAGTCGGTGAGGGTCGGCAGGATCCCCGAGGCAACAGTGAAGGCCGCGATGCCGACCCCCAATCCGATGACGAGGTGTTGGGGGTTGAGCTTCTTTTTGCCATCCATGTCGCCGCCAACCTACTGGCCGCGTCGGCGCCAGGCTGAATTGCCCGCGGAACGGTCGCGACAGGGGCCGTTGCTGCGCCCGACACCAGTTCACATTCGCGAAACAGTCGCGAAACCTTGCCTGCATACGGTGCCCGGCGTCAACGCAGAGGGAGAACCCACATGAAACGCAAGCTCGGCGTGGCGACGATCATGTCGCTCGCGACCATTCTGGTGCTGGCGACGCCGGCGATGGCGCAGGACGGTGCCGAAGTGCAGGTGGTGCTCGACAACATCTGGGTGTTCATCGCCGGCATCCTCGTGTTCTTGATGCAGGCGGGCTTCGCGCTGGTCGAGGCCGGTCTCACCCGGGCCAAGAACATCGCGAACATCATGGCCAAA
>JAOTZB010000304.1 GCA_029861625.1 Acidimicrobiia bacterium | reverse complement strand
CGTCAGTGATGTTCTCATTGATGTCGTCGCCCGTCGGACGGAGGAGCACGACGTCGTCGGAAAGCCATCCGGCGACCGCATGTCCTGGTTCGCTCGACCAGATCATCGACCCGGTCTCGAGGTCCCACGCCTCGGCCGCCACGACTTCCGCGTCCGGGTCCCAGTGCCTGAGCAAGACCGTCGACCCATCAGGGCTGACCGCCGGAAAGCAATTTCCCGACGGTGCCTCGAACTGGTTGACCTCGCCGGTTGCCAGGTCGACAACCGAATGTGTCGTCGTCTCCTGTCGTGGCGCGAATGCTTCGAAGTCGATCATGTACACCGAGCTCCCGAAGACCTCGAGACAGGGAATCGGCGACACATTCTCGAACCGGGTCTCCTCGATGACCGAGACCCGGCCACCACCCGTGTTCAACGCGGAGAGCAATGCCCGGTCGCTCGCGTCGCCCTCGTTTCGCAGCGACGCCTCGACCGCGAGCAGGAGCCCCAACGTCGGGCGAGTCGCCGATTCCGACACCGCCCGGCTGATCAGGGCTTCATGTTCGGCCCGCTCCTGCGCGGCCAACGCCTGTTCCGCGTTCTCGTCCGCTTGCGCCGCGTTCTCCTCCGCTTGCTCCGCCGCGGCTGCGGCCTCGTCGGCACTTTCGTCCGCCCGCCGTTGCTGCTGGAAGGCGATCCCACCGGCAACCAAGGCGATGACCGTCAGCGCGGCGACCCCAGCCAGCAACCGGCGGAGTCGCCGGCTGGTGCGCTGCTCTCGAACGAGTTGCGCCCGCTGCTCGGTCTCCTCGCGGTCGTGGGCGGCAACACTGGCGGCGATGAACTGCCCCTCGTCGGACCCGAGCCAACCGGTGCCGACCAACTGCGACGCCGCGTCGAGCGCGACACCGCGCAACAGCGCACCCTCGTCCCGATCGTCGTGGATCCACTCGTCGGTCGCCGTTCGCACCCGGCCCACGGTTTCGACGCTCGTTCGCTCCGAATCGAGCCACTCCACGAGCCGGGGCCAGCTGCGCAACAGTGCTTCGTGCGCGACCTCGACCGTTGGCTCGCGCGTGCGCGAGTCGTGTCCGAAGGAGAGCAGTCTGGCACCACCCAGCGTGTCGACGACATGGTCGACCCGTTCACCGAGATCGTCGAGCGAACCGCGTGGCACGCGCCGGGCGGTCAGCGGCGTCTTCGCGACGTTGGTCAACCTCCCGAACAGGGCGCGGGCGATGGCCTGCTCTTCCTCGTCGAACGACTCGTAGACCTGATCGGCCCGATCGACGAGGGCGCCCGTGGTACCACCGAGTCCGTCGTAGTTGGCGACCGTCAGGCGACCGTCCCCGAGCTCGAACAACTCCGTCAGCGCGAACTGGAGCAGGGGGAGCATCGACGGCAGATTCGCCGTATCTGCGACCATCTGCGCGACCAGACCCGCCTCCACCGACCCGCCGGCGATCGCTACCGGTGCCGTGATCGCCCGTTCCAGTTCCGCCGGAGTCATCGGGGGAACGGTCACCGTCGCACCCCGGATGAGCTGACCGAACGCCGCATGAGACAGCGGCCGATCGAGATAGTCGGCTCGCAGAGTCCCGACGACCCGCAGCGGGACAGCCGAATCACCGAGGGCGTCGGCCAGCCCGTCGAGGAAACGATTCGCCTCCGTCTCTTCTGCCTGGGAGAACAGCTCCTCGAGCTGATCGAGCACGAGGAGAAGGACACTCGGCTCACCGCCGCCGGCCGGGACGAGCAGGCCACGCATCGCCGCAGCGATCCCGCGCTCGGTTCGTAGCTCCTCGATCGTCGGCACCTGTGCGGAGGAGACAGCGATGCCGGAAAGCGCGTCTCGCAAGCGCGAGTACGGATCCCCACCCACCCTCATCGTTGCGACGTACCACTGATCGGACCCGGCAATGTCACCACGTCGCACCGCGGGAACCAGGCCGGCACGAACCACCGACGACTTGCCCGAGCCGGACGCGCCCAGAACGATGGCAATACGATCGGAGCTCAGCCGAGTGATCAGATCCTCGACGATGCGCTCACGCCCGAAGAAGCGGTCGGCGTCGGCCTCGTCGAACGCCTCGAGACCGACGAAAGGGTTGTCCCCACCGGTCACTGCGGTCACAGACCCGACTCCCGAACCCTGGCGCCGGAAACGGGCTGTGGCAGGCACCTCGGAGAGATCGAGTGCCTCCCGCAGCGCGTCGGCCAACGCAGGCGCAGAGGAGAACCGCAAGCCCGGTGCTTTCGCGGTCGCCTTCGAGATCACCTCGTCGATCCCACTCGTGAGCGCGACCACCTCCGCGATGCTCGGCAGCGGATCCTCGAGCTGGTGTCGGAGGAGTGATGCGCGGTCGGTCGCCTCCGGCCATGGCAGCTCGGCGGTCAACATCTCGTAGACCATCACACCGAGGCTGTAGATGTCGCTCGCCGTCGTCGCGACGGCTTGGGTCACCTGTTCTGGCGCCGCGTAGGCCGGCGAACCCGGCGAGAGAAACCCGCCTCCGGGCTCGTCGTCATCGATTCCTTGGGCAATCCCGAAGTCCGACAGGTACGCGTTGCCTTGCGCATCGAGTAGGACATTCGCCGGTTTGATGTCGCGGTGGGCGATGCCCGCCCCGTGCGCGATCTCGAGCGCTTCGGCCAGTTGCTCCACGATCCGATATGTGTCCGCCGACGAGAGCGGTCCACTGAGCAGCCGTGTGGCGAGGGAACCGTGCGGCAGGTACCGCATGACGAGGTAAGCCCGGTCGGGCTCTCGCCAGAAGTCGTAGAGCGGAACGATGTGGGGGTGCTCGAGTCGGGCGACGAGCTGGGCCTCCGCCTCGAATCGCCGGATGAACTCAGGCTGGTTTGCGAGTTCGGCGCGAATCACTTTGATGGCGACATCTCGGTTGACCGCCGGTTGGGTCGCACGGTGAACGATGGAGAACGCGCCCTCACCGATGACGTTGTGGACGCGATAGCCCCGCAATGGTCGTCCCGCGTTGCCGACGTTTTCGAGGCTCGGGTCTTGTTCGAGAATCAGACGTTCGAGGCGCCGGAGCTCGGGCGATGCCTCGACGCCGAGCTCCTCGACGAGCCGTCGACGGTGTTGTTGAAACGCCTCCAGCGCGTCGGCCTGACGGCCGGCACGGTAGAGCGCCAGCATCTCGAGTCGGCGCAGACCCTCCCGAAACGGCTCTTGTTCGAGCTCGGAGCGTGCCCCCGCAATCACCTCGGCGACCCTGCCGCTGTCGAGGAGTGCATCGAGTCGCGCCTCGACGGCAGCGGCGCGGATCTCGGTCAGCCGAGCTTCGTCCGCGGTCAGCCAGAAGGTGCCCCCGATCTCACCGAACGGTGGGCCTTGCCAAAGACCGAGCATCGTGTTGAACACTTCGACCCGGCCGGCTGGTTCAGGGCAGTTAGCGGCCTCTTCGGACAGGAGCCCGAACTGCACCGCATCGAGGTCCTCCGCAGCACGTTCGAGGCGATAGTTGCCTTGCTCCGCAATGATCGTCTCGGTTCCCACCACGCTCCGCAGCCGTCCCACGTAGGTGCGGACCGACGCGGCAGGGTCGTCTGGCAAGTCCTCGGAATCGGCGTCCCACATGTGCTCGATCAACTCGTCGACTCGGCGGCCCGCAGAGCCGGCAAGAAGCAGTGAGACCAAGAGCCGTTGTTGCCGAGGTCCACCGACACCGACCGCGACGCCATCGGCTGCGATGACCCGGATCTCGCCCAACACCTGATATCGCACCGTGAATCACTCCTCTCCCGGGGATGTCACACCCGCATTGCGAAACACCCAACCACACCCGCCGCGACACCCCCGCGACAGTGCGACCACCGCAGCATTTCACGGATGCTGCCCCGCTCGTCGAGAGTCGGAGTGCCCGGACTCAGCGGAAGTGTCGCCCCAGACGCGTGACCTACACCGGGGTCCGCGGCGAATCGCATACAACCACTTCAGTCACTTCTACAATCACCACCGGCACACGGAGCACTCCGATGGTCAACATCCATCGCCACGCTCAAGGACAACGTCCTCGGCATCCACACCTAGGGGCCCACGATCTGATCATCGCGTCCAGGGCGCGTGCGACGAACCGGACAGTGGCGACCGCCGACCCGAGTGCCTTCGACGAGCTTCGCGCCGTCACCGCCGTCGCTCATCGGTGAGTCTCCGACTTCGGGACACGATGGCGCGGCTGTGGTAGCCACGACGCGGTGGACGACGTGAGCATGGATCCGGCGGTTGTGGTCACCCAGCCAGGCCGACAGGCGCTGCACCTCGTTCTGGAGAGCGAGCTCGTCCTCGGCCGCGAGTGTGAGGGCCTTTTGCTCGCCGATGCGCAGGTGTCGCGACGGCACCTCGAGCTCCGGCCCCGGGAGGGCCTGGTTTACTGCACCGATCTGGGTTCGACGAACGGCACATTCCTGGACGGCGAGCGGGTCACGATCCCCGTCGTTCTCGCACCGGGCGCGGTCCTGGCTCTGGGCGACACGACAGTTCGCCTGGCCGAGTCGCCGGCGATGACGCCGGCGAGGAAGACCACCACTTCATTGTCGGAACGTGTGGGGGGCGGCGAGTTGACTCGGACGTCGATTGACTTCGTGGCCGACATGGTCGCAGCCGACGAGTGGC
>JAOTZB010000043.1 GCA_029861625.1 Acidimicrobiia bacterium | reverse complement strand
GTGGATCAACCTGTTGACCGACAGCGGCCCTGCGCTCGCGCTCGGCATCGATCCGCTCGACCCCGCGGTGATGCGACGTCGCCCCCGGAGCCGACAGGACCGGCTCATCGACCGCGACATGATCGTGTCGATCGGCATCATCGGTCTCACGATGGCGGTCGCGACCCTCGCGATGCTCGACGCCAAGCTGGCCGGCGGGCTCATCGAGGGGTCCTCGGATCTCGACACGGCTCGAACGGCTGCCTTCACCGTCTTGGTGCTCGCGCAGCTGTTCAACGCCTTCAACACCAGGTCCGACCATCGCTCGGCCTTCCGGCTGATGACGTCGAACCCCTGGCTGCTCGCCACGATCGCATTCTCGCTGGCCCTCCAGATCCTCGTCGTGCACTGGTCGGTGCTGAACGAGGCCTTCAGCACCGCACCGCTGTCGCGGGAGGACTGGCTCTGGAGTGCGATCCTCGCCAGCTCGGTCCTGTGGGTCGGCGAACTGCGCAAGCTCATGGCTCGAACCCGTACTGTCAGCTCATGAACCGAGGCACGGACCGATGACACGAACCACGACCATTCGAGCGACCGACTGGGAGAGCGACGCGCTCTTGAGCGACGGCGCGCTCGTCCACCTCCGGCTGCCGCGCCACGACGACATGGCCGCGGCCCGATCGTTCTTCGACGGCATATCGGCAGAATCCTCCTACTTCCGGTTCTTCTCGGCGCACCGGCCCTCCGACGAGGAGCTGGCCCGTCATGCCCTGGCCGAACACGATCGAACCACGGGGCTGTTGGCCGAGATCGACGGACGAATCGTCGCCGTGGCCAGCTACGTGGAGACCGCCAAGGGCGGGAGCGCAGAGGTTGCGTTCGCCGTCGACGACATGCACCAGCATCGGGGCATCGGCACGTTGCTGCTCGAACACCTCGCCGCGATCGCCCGCACGGTCGGAATCACCCGGTTCACCGCCGCGACCCTCGCCAACAACAAGAAGATGCTCAACGTCTTCCGGAGCTCGGGATTCGAGACCCAACGGTCGCTGGACGCCGGGGTGTGGGAGCTCGAGCTGACCCTCGACGTCGATGCGGCTGCGACCGAGCTCATCGCCGACCGTGAACACGTCGCCGAGGCCCGGTCGGTCAAGGGGATCCTCTCGCCCGAGACCATCGCTGTGATCGGTGCCAGTGGTGAGGAGGGCAGCGTCGGTCACGCCCTGTTCAAGAACCTGCTGAACGGCGGCTTCCGGGGCGCGGTCTTCCCGATCAACCCGCGGGCCCGCAGCGTGCTGGGGGTGCGCGCGTATGCCTCGGTCCTCGACGTACCCGACACCATCGATCTGGCGGTGATCGCGGTCCCGGCGCCCGTCGTGCCGAAGGTCCTCGACGAGAGTGGCCAGGCGGGCGCGCACGCCGCCGTCGTCGTCACCGCCGGGTTCGCCGAGAGCGGCGTCGACGGCGCGGGCGCCGAGGCCGAACTGGTGAGGATCGCCCGGCAGCATGGCATGCGCCTCGTGGGCCCGAACTGCATCGGCATCGTCAACACCGACCCCGACGTCCGCATGGACGCGACGTTCTCACCCGTCGATCCGGTGCGAGGATCGGTCGGGTTCGCGAGCCAGAGCGGCGCCATGGGCATCGCCGCGTTGGCCGAGGCCCACCGCCTCGGGATCGGCATCTCCTCGTTCGTCTCACTCGGCAACAAGGCCGACGTCTCGGGCAACGATCTGCTCCAGTACTGGGAGTCCGACCCGGCCACCACTGTCGCGGCCCTCTACCTCGAGTCGTTCGGCAATCCCCAGAAGTTCGGCCGCATAGTGCGACGGTTCAGCCGGACCAAACCACTTGTCGTCATGAAGAGCGGTCGGACCGATGCCGGTCGGCGGGCGGCGTCGTCCCACACGGCGGCGATGTCATCCGATGACGCCCTGGCCCAGGCCCTGTTCTCCGAGGCGGGCATCATCCGCATCGACACCCTCGCCGAGTTCTTCGACGTCACGCGCCTGCTGGTGCACCAGCCGTTGCCGAAGGGGCGACGGGTCGCGATCGTGGGCAACAGCGGCGGTCCCGGCATCCTCGCCGCCGATGCGTGTGTCGCCGCCGGCCTCACCGTGCCCCAGCTCGCGCAGGAAACCCAGGACGCGCTGCGTGCGGTGCTGCCCAGCATCGCAGCGGTGTCCAACCCGGTCGATCTCATCGCCGGCGCGCGGGGCGACGAGTACGAAGCCGCCCTGCGGCTCGTACTCGCCGACGACGCGGTCGACGCCATGATCGTCATCTACACCGACCCCATGATCTCGAAGGCGACCGATATCTGCGCCGCCGTGACGGCCGCCGTCGCGGCCGGTGACGACAAGCCCGTCGCGGCCGTCTTCCTCGCCGCCGACGTCGGACCGCTGATCGACATCGAGTCGTCGACCGGCAAGCGTCGCAGTGTGCCGGTCTACGAGTTCCCCGAGGCGGCTGCGGTCGCGTTGGGCCGAGCTGCATGGCTCGGTGCCTGGCGGGCCCGACCACCGGGCACGATGGCGACGCTCGACGGCATCGACACCCGCGCGGCAGCGGCGGTCGTCGACGGGGCCATCGCCGCGGGCGGCGGTGCGGAGACCTGGCTCGACCCTGAGGAAACCACGGCAGTACTGGCCGCCTACGGCATCGACGTGATCCGGTCTGTCGACGTCCGGTCCGCGGCCGAGGCCGCAGCGGCGGCGACCTCGCTCGGCACACCGGTGGCACTGAAGGTCACCTCCCCGAGCATCCTCCACAAGTCCGATGTCGGTGGCGTGGTGCTCGGAATCGAGACCCCCGACGAGGCGTCGACGGTCTACGACGACCTCACCGGACGCCTCGGCGACGCCATGACGGGCGCGATCGTGCAGCCGATGGCATCGGAGGGGGTCGAGGTCATCGTCGGTCTGCTCCAGGACCCCACGTTCGGCCCCGTCATGATGTTCGGCACCGGTGGGACCACCGCCGAGCTGTGGGCCGATCGGGCCCACGCCCTGGTACCGGTAACCGAACAGCGCGCCGCACAGCTCGTCGGCGAACCCCGGGGCGCGGCGCTGCTGCACGGCTACCGAGGTGCAGCGCCGGCCGACCTCGCGGCCCTCGAAGAGCTCGTGCTACGGGTGAGTACCCTCGGCGAACAGCTCCCCGGCATCGCCGAGCTCGATCTCAATCCCGTGATCGCCGGGCCCGACGGCTACGCAGTCGTCGACGCGCGGTGCAGGGTCGCCGAGCCACCCTCCCGCGACGAGCCCAACGTCCGACGCCTCCGGACCGGAGGCTGAAGTGGACACGACCGAGCACGCCACCAGCGGATTCCGATGCCGTTCGATCCTGGTCGGCACCGACGGCTCACCGGAAGCCGCACTCGCCGTCGACTGGGCGGCCGGGCTCGCCCATGCCCTCGACGCCACCGTGACGGTCGTCCACGCCCTGGCGCTCATGGATCACCTCCCGGGCCAACCCGAGACGATCTCGGTCGACATACGCGACTCGCTGCTGACACTGCTCGAGACCGAGTGGACCTCGCGCCTCCGCGAGCTGGGTGTCGCCCACGAGTGCGTCATGGAGGACGGTCCGCCGTTGCTGGCCATACCGCGCGTCGCCGCTCGGGTCGGCGCCGATCTGATCGTGGTCGCGAGCCACGGGCGCGGTCGCTCGACCGCACTGCTCATGGGGTCGACGAGCCATGGGCTGGCGCAGACCTCGAGCCTTCCCCTCGTGATCCTGCCCGTGCGGGGCGACAACCCGATCCAGCCCGGCCCCCGGTAGATCGCCGGCTCGAACCTTCCCGCCGACCCGGCGCCCAAGGGGTCGAAGGACCCTAGCTCGGCCGAGTCGGACTCAGCAGTGTGGGGACATGACATCCAGCCGGCACGACACCGGTGGCGGTAACGGTGACGGGCTGGGTGGCGGGAGGGGTGTCCGGCTCGCCACACCGGCGGGCCGGATACCCGCGCTCTGCGGGTGACGATCCTCTGGGTGATCGTGCTCGTTGTCGGCCTGGCGACCTCGGGGCTCGCGGCCGACAAGGCGCTGCGCGCGGCCGAGACACTCGGGCAGCAAGCCGGGTTGTCCCCGTTCGTGATCGGGCTCACGGTCGTCTCGATCGGAACCGATCTCCCGGAGATCGCGAACAGCATCTCGGCGGCGGCCGCGGGAAGGGGCGACCTCAACGTCGGCGACTCGACCGGATCGGCGGCAACCCAGATCACGTTCGTGCTGGGGCTGTTGTGCCTGTTCACCACAGTACGGACCGACCGCACGTTCGTCGTCTCCACCGGCGTGCTGACCGTCGGCGCGCTCGTGGGCGGCGCCGCGCTGATGCTCGACGGCGAGCTCTCCAGGCTCGACGGCATCGTCCTCATCATCACCTGGTTGGTCACGACCTACATCGTCGGGCACACCTCTCATAACGATCGGACGTCCCAACCGCCCCTGTTCACGCCCGGCGTGCTCAAGGAAGTGACCCAGACGCTCATCGCGCTCGCGGCGGTCGGCGCCGGAGCGGTCGCAGCCGTGACGGCCTTCGGTGCGCTCACCGACGCGCTCGACATCCCCGAGTACGCAACGAGCTTCTTCATCCTCTCGCTCGGCACGTCGCTCCCCGAGCTCATCGTCGACGGGCGCGCGCTGCGCCAGGGCAGCAGCGCGCTCGCGCTCGGCGACCTCATGGGATCGTCGCTGGTCGACGCGACGTTGTCGCTCGGTATCGGCCCTGCCCTGTTCTCGACCGAGGTGTCGACCTCGGCGGCGCACGGCACGTTCATCGTCGCGGCCGTCGTTGCCGCCGCAGTCCTGGTCCTGCAGTCAAGGAGTTCTCACCGCTGGCCATCAGGGCTGATCTTGATCGCGCTCTATCTGGGGTTGGTCCCGCTGCTGATCGCATGATCGCCCGATGTCACCGGTGGCACCTCACGAGCCGAGTGCGAGCTCGGGTGAGACCTTCGTCGGACGGATCACCATGACCGGGCGAGTGGCTCGGCGTACAGCTTCCATGCAGACGCTGCCGAAGACCGGCCGGGGCAGTGCCGACCTGCCGTGCGTCGCCATGACCAGGGCCGATGCGTTGTGTCGGTCGGCGCAGTCGACCAGTGCCGCGGCAGGCTCGTCGCCGTGGATGATCTCCCACCTGACCGACGGACCGAGCCCTTCGACGAGGTCGTGGATGTAGCTCGTCTCCGAGACCCGTTCGCCGCGGGCTTTGAGCCGTTCGACGTGGTCGGTCACCGACGACGGTACGACCTGCACGACCCAGAGCTGGGCACCGAAGGCCGCGGCGAGCCCGATCGCCACGGGGAGTCCCCGTTCGGACAGCGCCGAACCGTCGACACCGACGACGACATCACCGTCGATCGTGTCGAGACCCATGTGCGGTCCGATCATCATGATCGGGCCTCCCCACTCGTGGGCCAACGTCTGTGCCAGCGACTCGGTCCGCTCGCCCGCGGTCGCAGCACCGGACACCACGACGAGGTCGGAGGTCGCCAGCGATGCGGCGAGCGCAACGGCCGGGTCATGGGCCGCCGCGATGATCTCGTCGCTGACATCGAGGGCGGGATGGGCTGCAGCGAGTGTTCCCCGCGCAGCTTCCACAGCCTGGCCCGCGCTCATGGTCACGGCATCGTCCGCCGACGGGTCGAGCGAAACCAGCTTGATCGGGAACGCCCACCGCTCGGCCAGGCGCGCCCCGACCGCAACGCCGTGATCGTCGTGTTCGTCGAGCATCATGAGCACCACGATGCGGGTCAGGGGTGAGCCGGTACCGAGATCGACCGGTGCGTGGGTTCGGGTGTCTTCCATGCCAGCTCCTTCCGGGTCGCTGACCTCACGACAACAGACGGTCCGAGGCCGGACCAGGGTCCAAGGTCAGCACCTGCCCGGCGCCAGGGGGCTGTGGCTCAGCGCCGGAATCGGCGGACCTGGCTGTCGCTGTGGCTGCGCCGTACCCATGGCTGGTCGCGTGCCTGTTTGCCGGGCGCCAGCGCCGGAGCGTCGACGTCGGGCACCGGGCCGAGGTGGCGATGACCGGGTGCGTGGGCCGGGTCGTGGCGTCGCCGCGCGAGCAGCCCGATGGCGACCGCTCCGACTGCTGCCGCCGCGGCCATCTTCGTCGCGCGTGATCTGTCGTTCATGGCTTCCCAATCGATTGGCTTGCGGTGACGGGTTCGCGGTGCGGGCTGGTTCCGGTGGGTGAACCCGGTCCCAGGCCATCGGGTTCGTCGCCGCCCTGATCGAGACGGAACGGCGGGTACTCGTCGGTCATCAGTGCTGCATAGGCGACGACGCGGTAGATCCATCGGTTCAGGCCGACGACGAGATCGCCGAGCGAGCTCGGATAGCGGCCCGTGAACAACAAGATCAGCCCGGTGACCAGCACCAAGAACGCCAGGATGCCGCCCGTACCCGCCGGGTCGAACCAGAACCAGCCGGAGTCACCGACGATCCAGCGCAGCGACCCGCCGAGCAACAGCGCGACGATGAGGTAGTGCGGGATGGCGAGCAGCCACCACTTGACGAGCACGAGCCCGCGGGAGAGCCGGGTCGGGTAGGTGACGTCCAGCGTCGCCGGATACTCCGGCTCGCCAGCCAGTCCGAATGGCGGGTATCGATCGGTGCCGATGCCGCCGATCGTCGCGTAGTAGGTGACGCGCCACGACCACCGCAACACGCCGACGTTGAAGTCGAAGAGTCCCCGGGGATACACACCGGTGAACACGATCGACAGACCGGCGATCGCGGTCGTCACGATGAAGGCCAGCCAGAGGAAGACGAGGACGATGAAGTGCGGAATGGCGAGGAGCCACTTCACCAGCCACAACCAACGAGACGGCTCGGGGTCGACCCGCGCTCGTAGCGACACTGGCCCGGCCGAGGGCACGGTGGACTCGAGCGGTGCGACCACAACGAGTGCTTCGCCCGCCGCCGGCGGCTCCCCGTCCCGTCGTCCACCGGTCGCCCCCACCACGATGAGGGCGACGGCACCAGCTGTGATCACAGTACCGAGACCGAGCAGGATCACGGCCAGCGGAAGGACGAAGTCGGCCTTGACCCCGACATTCACGTCGGCTCGCAGCGCCGACGTGCCGTCGGCATTCATCACGACGACCGCCCACTCACCACTGCGGGCCTCCCAGAGCAGCTCCTGGGTGCCACGCCCACTCGTCGACGACAGCCAGAAGGACTCGGTGGTCGGCTCGGCGGCGGCCTCTTGTCCCGATCGATCTCGGTACACGGGCGTGAGGCCATCGAGCTCGACGATCTCGTCGTGGGCGACACCGGCCAGGTAGCGGTCGACATCGGTCTCGGGGCCGATCCCGACGAAGATGCTTCGCTCTCCGTCGGCGCTGGTGACCCGCAACCGCACATCGACATCCAGGGCGTCGAGCAGCCAATCGGGCGATCCGGGCTCGGCCTGGAACGTGAGGTCCTCTGCGGTCACCGCAGCCGTTTCGGTCTCGACGCGGTCGAGGGTCACCTCGAAATACCCGTCGTCTCGGGCGAAGGCGTAGGCCAGGCCCAGACCGCCTCCGCCGATGAGCATTCCCACACCGGGCAGCAACAGGAGACAGCCCATGACGAGCGCAACGACGCGGCCTGGTCTCATCCCGCCTCTCCTTCCATCACTCCTCGTGACGAGGTCCATGATCCGCGCGACGCCGGATCGTGAACAGAGCCCAACGTCCCCATGCTGAGGTCGCCGGATCGGCCGTGAGGATGGTCTCGACCAACGGTGCACCTCGTCCGGTCCGGGCGGCGGCCGAGGACATTCGGCCCTACTGTCACCGGCGATGGAAGCGCGAGTGTCAGATGGCGGGGCGACGCGGGTCGTCCCCGGAGAGAAAGGCGAACGTGAATCATGACGAAAGAAACGAGCGGCACGGATTCCGCGGTCGCAGTGAAGACCGCTCACGTCCCGTCGAGCGCGGTCGACCCCTTCGAGAGGTTCGGTCTCGGTGAGATCTTCACCCGCTGGCCGACGTGGCTCGGAACACACTGGCCGGACCGGCTCATGGGCGACACCGGCGGCTTCAGGGTCGAGGAGTACATGGATGACGACGAGCTCGTGATCCGTGGCGAGATCCCGGGTGTCGATCCCAAGGAGGACATCGAGATCGCAGTCGACAGTGGCCGACTCTGCGTTCGGGCGGAACGCGAGGAGAAGTCCGAGTCCCACGATGGCGGCTACCGGTCCGAGTTCCGCTACGGATCGTTCGAACGGATCCTGACGCTTCCCGAAGGTGCCGAGCCGGACGACATCTCGGCGACGTACACCGACGGGATCCTGGAGGTCCGCGTGCCCGTCGACAAGGACGCCTCCACCAGCAAACGAATCGCTGTCACGCGGGGCTGAGCCCCGCCCATGCCGAACCGGGCGGATCGTCAGTCGGTCGCGTGCGCCCGCGCCACCAACGGGATGCAACAGAGGTCACGGGCGGCGATCACCGGTTGGAACCATTTCCCGGCCTCGATCGCGAACTCCTCGGGATCCTCGTATCGCCCGGAGAAGTGACTGAGCACGAGCAGGCCCACGCCCGCCGCGGCGGCGAGCGTTCCGGCGTCCTCGGCCGTCATGTGGCCGTGCCGGCGCGCGAGGTCGACATCGCGTCGGAGGTAGGTGGACTCGCATATCAACAGGTCGGCTCCCGCAGCGAGCTGCCGGGCCCCGTCACACGGGCTGCTGTCCATCACGAAGGCTGCGGCCGGACCGGACCGAGTCTCGCTCACCTCGTCGAGCGTGACAGTGCGGCCCGCGCTCGTGATCTCGCCGGCCCGCCGAAGCCTCCCGATGTCGGCGCCGTGGATCCCGAGCGCATCGAGACGCCCGGGCAACAGGTGTCGTGCGGGCGGCGCCTCCACCCGGTAGCCGATGGCAGGTGTCGGATGTTCGAGGGCACGACACGACAACGTGAAGCCGGGCGTCACGATCGGTGAACCGACGTGTATGGGCTCCCGGACGAGGTGCAGGTCGAAGTCGATGACCGAACCTGCCAGCAGATGATCGACATAGACGTCCGACCCGGCCGCATGGTGCAACACGATCGGCCGGTCGGTCACCAGGGCTCGGGTCTGCAACAGCCCGGGGAGCCCCAAGCAGTGGTCCCCGTGGAAATGGGTGACACAGACTCGTGAGACCTGGGCCGGGGACAGGCCGGCGAACAGGAGCTGGCGTTGAGATCCCTCACCGGGGTCGAAGAGGATCAGCTCGTCGTCCCATCGCAGCACGTACCCGCCCTGGCTCCGATCGCGCGTCGACGCCTGGCTGGCCGTGCCCAGGACGGTCAGCTCGAGACGCATGCCGCGACCGCCGTCTCGACCGACGAGTCGTCGGTGTCGTCGGTGTCATCGGTGTCGTCGGTGTCATCGGTGTCGTCGGTGTCGTCGTCGAGCCATGGAATCCGACGGCTGATGCGGCGGCGCCGGGCCCGCTCGAGCGCCAGACCGAGCAGCGCGACGACGGCTCCGATGACGACATCGAGTGCCCAGTGGTTGGCAGTCGCGACGACCGCGAACGCCATTGCGATCGGCATGAGAACCGCACCGGTAGCGGTCAGCGGACCCCTGGCGAGACGCCACCAGGTCAGCCCGACCAAGAGGTTCCATCCGAAGTGCAGGCTCGGGACGGCCGCGAACTTGTTGACGAGAGCGGGGGGCTGCAGAATCCGGTACGACTCCGAGTGGGCAGTCACCGTGTCGAGGTACTCGGCGCCGAACAGCCGGGGCGGCGTGACCGGAAACGAGGCGAAGATGACCAGCCCGATGGCGCCCGAGATGAACATGGCGTTCCGAAGCTCGAAGAACTCGTCTCGATGCGCGATCGCCAACCACACGAGAGTCGCGATCACCACCGGCCAATGAGCCCAGATGTAGATCCAGTTGGCGACGTCGAGGAGGATTCGATTGTCCAAGAGGAGGCTCTGGATACCACGCTCGACGTCGAGTCCGACCGTGCGTTCGACGTCGATCACCCATCGGGCGTTGCGATTCGCGGTCGTGATGCCGCCCTCGGTCAGACCGCGGACACCGAAGTAGGCCAGGGCCGCCAGTGCTATGAGCACGATCTGGCGCAGGAAGAATCGGAGCGCGGAGCGCATATCTTGTGCCTAGCGGCGGCGGACCAGCTGTGGCAGGGCACAAGGTCCCGACCAGGTGCGGGGCCGGTCATCGCCCGTCGGCGGCGGGCCCCAGTGACCTTCGCCCCTTCCGTCACGATCGCACCGGGCCGACGATTCGGTCGTGCAGGAGCCGAGCATCGAGACCATGGCGCAACTCGGAGCCGACGTGGTCGGTCCCGGATCGGTGGTCTCCCTACGCGACGTGTCGAAGCGATACGAGGTCGGTGAGACGATCGTGACCGCGCTCGAGACGTTCGATCTCGATGTCGCGGCGGGCACATTCGTCGTGATCCTGGGGCCGTCGGGCAGCGGCAAGACCACGCTGTTGAACCTGATCGGTGCGTTGGACACCGTGACCGACGGGACCGTCCGTCTCTCGGGCCGCGACGTCTCGAACGCGTCCCGGCCGGAACGGGCGGCGGTCCGACGCGGGACCGTGAGCTTCATCTTCCAGACCTTCAACCTGTTCCCCGGGCTGACCGCGCTCGAGAACGTCGAGTTCGGCGCCGATGTCGCCAAGCGCGCGGACGCGACGACGCGGGCGCGAGCAGCGCTCGATGAGGTGGGTCTGGGCGCCAGGCTCGACCACTTCCCGCACCAGCTCTCCGGCGGTGAGCAACAACGGGTGGCCGTCGCTCGGGCGCTCGCGAGCGGCAACCCCGTCCTCCTCGCCGACGAGCCGACGGGTGAGCTGGATGTGGCCACCGGCAAGCAGATTCTGGAACTGCTGGTGGCCTACGCCGGCGAGGGCACCACCGTCCTCGTCGTGACCCACAACCGAGAGATCGCACGGATCGCCGATCGGGTCATCGAGCTCAGCAGCGGGCGCATCGTCAGCGACGGCGCGCCGGTCGGCGGCCCGGTTGCCGTGGCCGATCTGCAGTGGTGAGCCGCGCCCGATCGGGGCATCGGACACCGATGCTGGTTCGCTGGACGTGGCGCGACTTCCGTCGACACTGGGTCGCCGTCGTGGTGATCGCGATGGTCATCGGCATCGGCACCGGCGTGTTCGCCGGGCTCGGCAGCACCGGCACGTGGCGCCGACTGTCGAACGACGCGAGCTTCGACGCCCTCGAGATGCACGACCTCAGGATCGCGCTCAGCCCGGGGACCTTCGCCGACGAGGGTCAGCTGGAGGCGCTGGTGCGGTCGATCGAACACCCCGAGCTCGTCGAGAAGACGAATGAGCGGCTCCACATCGCCACCCAGGTCGATGCCTCGACGGCCGATGAGACGATTTTCGTGGCCGGCCGCCTCGTCGGGCTCGATCCCGACCGGGGACCCGACATCCTGTGGGTCGACGAGGGGCGGGCGCCGGAGCCCGACACCGGTGTGCTCGAGGTCAAGTTCGCGAACGCGTTCGACCTGCCGAGCGAGGGCACCGTCGAGCTCGCCGGCGGCGAGACGCTCGCCTATCACGGGCTCGGGAGCCTCCCGACCGACTTCTACGTCTCGGGCGAGCGCGGGGATCTGCTGGCGCAGTTCAACTTCGCCGTGCTCTACACCGACCTCGGTACCGCACAACGGTTGGCGGATCGACCGGGAGCCGTCAACGACGCGGTCATCGGACTCGTCGACGGCGCCGATCGCACGGCTGTCCAACACGAGCTCGAGGACGTTCTGGCGTCTGGCTCCGGGTTCAGCGCGACGATCACCACCCGCGACGAGGACGAAGCGTTCCGGATCGTCTATGCCGACATCGAATCGGACCAGCGATTCTGGAACGTGTTGTCCGGTCTCGTGCTCGGCAGCGCGGCCCTCGCCGCGTTCAACCTGATCAGCCGAGTCGTCGAGTCACAGCGCCGCGAGATCGGCGTCGGCATGGCGTTGGGCGCCCCGGCTGCGAGGCTCGCGATTCGTCCGCTGCTCATCGGTCTGCAGACCGCCGTGCTCGGATGTCTGATCGGCATCGGCGTCGGGGTGCTGGTCGGTGCGGCCATGCGCAGCCTCCTCCTCGATCTCGTGCCGCTTCCGGTCTGGCGGACACCGTTCCAGTTCGGGAGATATGCGCAGGCGGCGGCGCTGGGCCTCATCGTGCCGATCACGAGCGCGGCAGTGCCGGTCGTTCGCGCGATCCGGGTCGAACCCATCGACGCCATACGCACCGGGCACCTGGCCGCCCGTCGCACGCCAGCGACGCTGCGCCGCGTCCGGGTTCCCGGGGCGAGCCTGAACCAGATGCCGCTCCGCAACTTCCTGCGGACGCCGAGACGGACGATGCTGACAGCGCTCGGCGTCGGCGCCGCCATCACCGCCCTGGTGGCTGTGCTCGGCATGCTCGACAGCTTCGGGCGGACGATCGAGATCGGCGACGACGAAACCTCCCAGGAGCACCCGGACCGGATCACCGCGTCGCTGGACACGATCCATCCCGTCGACGGCGCGGTGCCGGCTGCGGTCCGAGAGGTCGCCGGCGTCGACCACGTCGACCTCGGGATGCAGTTCCCCGCGACGATCTCGGCCGGCCCCGACGAGATCGAGGTGCTGGTCGAGGCCATCGACTTCGATCGGGCGCGCTGGACTCCCACGCTGACCAGCGGCTCGATCACCGGGACCGGGAACGAGATCGTCCTCGCGAAGGACGCGGCCGGCTCTCTCGGCGTCTCCGTCGGCGACACGATCTCGGTCACACATCCCGCGAGGGAATCGGCCACGGCCTATTCGCTACGGACGACCGAGGTCGTCGTGGCGTCGCTGCACCCGAACCCGCTGCGGATCTTCGCCTACATCGACCTCTCGACGGCCGATCGCTTCGGGCTCGCCGGGCTCACCAACGTCGCCCAGGTCTTCCCCGCTGCAGGCGTCGACCGGGCCGAGGTCGAACGGACCCTGTTCGAAATGAGCGGCGTCGCCTCGGCCCAGCCGGTGGCTCGCACCCGGGAGGTCTTCGAGGACGCGATCGACCAGTTCACCGCGTTCCTCGTGATCACCGAGGTCGCCGTCTTGACGCTGGCGTCGCTGATCGCGTTCAACTCCACCCGGATCACGCTCGACGAACGCACGCGTGAACACGCCACGATGCTGGCGTTCGGCACCCCGGTTCGATCGGTCCTGGCGACCATCATCAAGGAGGGAGTGCTCGTCGGTGCCGTCGCCACGGTGATCGGCATCATCGGCGGCTACGCGACCCTCAGTTGGATCATCAACGTGCTCTTCGCCCAGACGCTGCCCGACCTCGACGTCGTGACCTACGTGTCTCTGACGACACTGTCCGTCGCCATCGTCATCGGGCTCGTCGCCGTCGCGCTCGCACCCGTGGTTATGACCAGGAGACTGACCCGCATGAACCTCCCGGACACGCTTCGCGTCGTCGAGTGAGGGTTCGGGGGCCGAGGGACGCGTCGCCCGCGATCTCTCCCGTGACTCACATCGACCGGTGGTGGTCCGGTGCCGAGCTATCCGCTGAAGTCCTCAGGCCGAGATTCGATCGATCACCATCGGGGACGGCGGACCCGGTTCGGGTGCGATGCCGATCGCACCTTCGAGCGAGCGGCTCGCCTGCTCGAACGTGGCCGGATCGTCGGTGTGGAGCTCCAGCACGGGCTGACCGGACTCGACCTCGTCGCCCGGTCGGGCCAGACAGACGACGCCTGCGGTCGGGCTCACGTCGTCCTCCTTGCGGGCACGACCTGCGCCGAGCATCCATGCCGCGACGCCGACGCCGCGGGCGTCGAGTCGCGTGATGAATCCCGCCGACGGGGCGTCCACGACCGACCGGTGCGTCGCCTCCGGGAGCCCCGCACTCAGGTCACCGCCTTGTCCGGTGACCATCTCCTCGAAGACGCTACGGGCGGCGCCGGAGGCGAGGACGGCGCCAGGATCTGCGTCGAGCCCCACCAGCTCGAGCATCTCGTCTGCCAGCGCAAGACTCACCTCGACCACATCGGCGGGGCCGCCACCGTCGAGCACGTCGAGCGCCTCCCGGACCTCGAGCGCGTTGCCGACGGCCCGCCCGAGGACGTCGTCCATGCGCGTGATCAAGGCGTGTGTGGCGACCCCGTGACTGTTCCCCAACGAGACCATGGCCGTCGCCAGTTCGCGAGCCGACTCGACGTCCGCCATGAAGGCTCCCGAGCCGACCTTGACGTCGAGGGTGAGCGCGCTCGTGCCCTCGGCGAGCTTCTTGGACATGATGGAGCTGGCGATGAGGGGGACCGACTCGATGGTGCCAGTCACGTCCCGCAGCGCGTACAGCTTGCGATCGGCCGGCGCGAGATCGGCTGAGGCACCCGCGATGACGGCCCCGACGCGGGTGAGCTGGTCGCGCATCTCGTCGATCGTCATCTCGGCTCGCCAGCCGGGGATCGCTTCCATCTTGTCGAGGGTCCCGCCGGTGTGTCCGAGGCCACGTCCCGACAGCATCGGAACGGCCGCCCCGCAGGCCGCGACGAGCGGAGCGACGACGAGAGAGAGCTTGTCGCCGACGCCACCGGTCGAGTGCTTGTCGACCGTCGGCCGATCGAGGCCAGACAGATCGAGGCGCTCGCCCGATTCGATCATCGCCGTGGTCCAGCGGGCCAGCTCGTCGGGCTCCATCCCGTTGAGGTAGATGGCCATGGCCAGCGCGGCGGCTTGTTCGTCGTCGATGCCCGCCCCGGCGGCGTAGGTCGTGATGAACCAGTCGATCTGCTCGCCGGTGAGGCGCTTCCCGTCGCGTTTGGCGATGATCACGTCCAGCGCTCTCACGCCGACGCCTCGGGTGGGAGGTCTCGCGGCCCGAATGCTCGGGGCAACAGCTCGTCGAGGCGGATCGGCGACTCGTCGGTGTAGAGCATCAGCGTTGGGCCGCCGGCCTCGAAGAGCAGTTGACGGCATCGACCGCACGGCATCAGCACCTCGCCGTTTCCTGCCACGACGCAGACGGCCACGAGGCCTTCGCTCCCCCGGCGATGGAGATCGGAGACGAGGCCACATTCCGCGCACAGCGTCATGCCGAACGACGCGTTCTCCACATTGCACCCGAGGACGATGTCGCCCTCGATCGTGAGGCCCGCCGCACCGACGTGGAGGCCGGAGTAGGGGGCGTAGCCACGTTGTGCGACGTCGGTCGCGGCCGTTCTCAGCGCGGTCCAGTCGACCGTCGGTTCAGCACTCATGGGGATCGCTCGGCAGCCACGACGTGACGGTAGCGCCTCAGTCGTCGTCGTGGATCACCATGAAGCTCGCCTTGGCATGGGTGGCCACACGGGTCGACACGCTGCCGCGGATGAACCGTGTCGCTCGACCGAGCCCGCGACTCCCGACGATGATCATGTCGGCGTCGACCTCATCGGCAACATCGAGGATGGCGCCCGCGGCGTGGCCGGAGATGAAGTGGCCCTTGTGGTCGATGCCTCGTTCCTCGAGTATCGACGTCGCGTCGTGCAGGTGCGTTCGCGGACCCGACAAGATGTCGAACGAACCCCGGAACTCCTCGGGCATCGCGTCCAACAACCTGGAAACCTCACCGGACGACGGTGCCTCATAGGCCGTGACCACATGGACGACGCCGTCGTCGGACACCAAGTCGATGGACACGTCGAGCGCTCGACGGGAGTTGTCCGAACCGTCGAACCCGACGACAATCGTTCGTACCTTCACGACGATCTCCTTCCCAGTACTCCACGCTCATCTTCGGCCCGGGTCCAGGTGCACCCCAGGGCCAAAGGTCACTCGATGCGCCGCCCCGGGGGCATGTGCCGAGCTGGACCGGGACCTCCGACCCTGCCCGAATCCGGCCGTCCCGTGAACGATGGGGCCATGGACGGATTTCTCATCGGTCGCGTGCGGGGCATCAGCATCCGGCTGAACTGGAGCGTCGTCGTGATCGCCGGGCTCATCACGTGGTCGCTGGCGGACTCGGTGCTCCCGGAGTGGGCCGAAGGTCACAGCGAGACGGCGTACTGGATCGCCGGCGCCGTGAGCGCGATCGCGTTCGTCGCCGCCCTCACCGCCCACGAGCTCGGTCACTCCATCGTCGCGCTCCGTGAGGGCGTCGAGGTCAAGGGAATCACGCTGTGGCTCTTCGGGGGCGTGGCAATGCTCGGATCGGAGCCGAAGACGCCCCGAGCCGCACTGCGGATCGCGGCGGCGGGCCCGGCGGTGAGCGCAGCGCTCGCCGTCGTCGCCCTGCTGATCGCGCCGGTGTTCGACGGGCTCGTGCAGGCTTCGCTGCTGTGGTTCGCGGTCATGAACTTCGTCCTGGTCGTGTTCAACCTGCTCCCCGCCTTCCCGCTCGATGGTGGCCGCATCTACCAGGCGTGGCAGTGGCAACGGACCGGCGACGAGGTCGACGCGACCGAGCGGGCGGCGGCGAAGGGCCTCGCCATCGGCGCAGTGCTGGTCGGCATCGGCTTCATCGAGGTCATGATCGGTTCGGTCGTCGGCGGCGTGTGGATGATGCTCATCGGCTGGTTCGTCCGCGAGGCAGCTCGAGCCGAGATGCGCCACATGGCGGTCGACCGCCCGCTCGGCCTCGTCTCGGTCCGAGAGGTCATGACTCCCGACCCGGCGACCGTCGCCGCGGCCACGACGATGGACGACTTCGTCTCGGGCGTGTTCTCCACCGGTCGACATGCCGCCTACCCCGTGACCACCCCCTCGGGCGATGTCACCGGCATGATCACGCTCAATGACGTCCGGAAGCTGCGGCGGGGTGACAGTGCCCGCCCCACGGTCGGCGACGTCGCCAGACCGATGGACGATGTCGTCGTCGTGGCCCCGTCCGACTCCGTCAGCGAGCTGCTCCGCAAGATGGCCGCACGTTCCGACAGTCGCGCCCTGGTCTTCGAACGCGACGACCTCGTCGGCATCGTGTCGCCGAGCGATGTGGCCCGATTGGTCGCGGTCATCGAGCTCGCACCGCCGATGCCTCCCCCGCCTCCCGAACCGCGACCGGTTCCGAGCGATGGACAGTGACCTTGGGCCCTGGGCCGGCGAGAGTCGGCGACGCACGATCCGAGGAAGAAGACGATCTCGGAGACGTCAGGAGCGCCGAGCGCGATCCGAACGAGCACGGAAGGGACGGCATCATGAAGCGTGTTGGTGAGGTCATGAGCACCCCGGCGGTAACCATGAACAGCAACGACGTG
>JAOTZB010000303.1 GCA_029861625.1 Acidimicrobiia bacterium | reverse complement strand
GCGATGACCCGGCCGACGGCATGGGTGACGCCGGGGCGAGCTTCGATCTCCCCCAGGGAAGCGAGCCGTTCGAGCTCGACCCGGCCGACTTCACGACCGAGATCGACAATCCCTACTGGCCGATGGAGGTCGGCACCCGCTGGACCTACCTCGAGATAGACGAGGAAGGCGCCGAGGTCGAAGTTGTGGTCGTGGTGACGACAGAGACGAGGGAGATCGCCAACGGGATCACGGCCAGGGTCGTGCGCGACACCGTCACCGAGGATGGCGAGATCATCGAGGACACCTTCGACTGGTACGCCCAGGACGCCGACGGCAACATCTGGTATCTGGGCGAGGACACCGCCGAGTTCGAGGACGGCGAGATCACGACCAGTGCGGGCTCGTTCGAGGCAGGCGTGGACGGCGCGCTCGCGGGCATCATCTTGCCTGGCAACCCCGAACCCGGCATGCAGTACCGCCAGGAGTACTACGAGGGTGAGGCCGAGGACAACGGCGAGGTCCTGAGCACGAACGAGATGGCCGACGTGCCGTTCGGCCACTTCGAGAACATGCTCCTGACCAAGGACACGATCACCATCGAACCCGACGTGCTGGAGTACAAGCTCTATGCCGAGGGTGTCGGCCCCGTCCTCGTGTTGGGCGTGTCGGGTGGGAGCGGCCGAGAAGAGCTGATATCGGTCGACCAGGCCCCACCGACGGCAGGTACCGGACCGCTCGGCAACCCGAACCCATAGATCGATGCTTGACAAGCATACTGTCATAATGACAGTATGCTTGTCATGATGGAAGCGACCCCGTGGACCGACGTTGTCGCCCTGACCGACGAGGTCAGGCTCACGTTCCACCGGCTCGCCCAGGTGGCCGACACGCTCCACGCCGGAGTCGACATCACGGTTCGTCAGCGGGCGGTGCTGGAGTACCTCCATCGCAACGGTCCGTCGACAGTCCCCGATCTGGCCCGCGCGCGCGGCGTCGCCCGCCAACACTTCCAGCCCGTGGTGAACGAGCTGTCGGATCGGGGACTGGTCGAAGCCACCCCGAACCCGGCGCACCGACGATCGTCGCTCGTCGCCCTCACCGCCGCCGGAGTCGAGACGATCGAATCGGTGCAGGCGGTCGAGCGTTCGACGCTGACACCGGTGCTCGGCCGGCTCGATCACCGCGCCGTCACCGATGCCACCGCCACGTTGCGAGCAGTGCGCGTCGCACTCGACGAGGAGCACGACCATGACGAGACCGGAGAGAACAAGGAGAGCGCGACATGAGCGTGCTGCAAACCGCCCGACATCACGTCGTCGATCAGTTCCGGGAGCCGCGTGGGCCACTGGGCCGCCTGGCCGGCTGGACGATGGCGCACAAGCGGGCGAACAACGCCCGCGGCCGCTGGACGGTCGACCTGTTGGAGCTGGCACCGACGGACCGCGTGCTCGAGCTCGGTTATGGCCCCGGCGTCGTCGCCGGCTGGCTGGGCCAAGCGGTGCCCGACGGTCTGGTCGTCGGTATCGATCATTCGGCCGCGATGCAGGCCCAGGCAGCTCGGCGCAACGCCGCCGCCGTCACGGCCGGAGGACTCGAGCTGCGAGTCGGTGACGCCGAGGCCCTCCCCGATGATCTCGGATCGTTCGACGCTGCCTGTGCCATCAACGTGTGGCAGTTCTGGCAGGACCCGGTGGCCACACTCGAATCCGTGCGACGGCACCTGCACCCGGGTGGTCGCCTGGCGGTCACCTACATGCAGCCCATGCGGTCGGCTCGGCCGAGCGACGAAGCGTCAGGGGTACTGCTCGATCAGCTCGCGAGAGCCGGCTTCGGCGCCGTCGACGTCCACGAGCTCGACCACGACGGCCGTACGGCCATCTGCTGCCTCGCGACGAACTGAGCGGTTTCGAGTCGTCAGCAGCTCTCGCTGTCGCCGGCCGGCACCAACGCCGCGACGTCGCAGTAGGTCGCTCTCGACACGAACCAGCGACTCTCGGCGCGGACCGCGACGCCTGCCAACCGGTCGAACACGACCTGATCGGCGACGAGAACCGTATAGCGCACGTCAGCGGTGTCCCCGGAGGTGAGTGAGATCGAGTCAACCCGGGCCCGAGTGTCGGCGGCCGGTCCTCCCGCTCGTGCGAAGGCGTCGAAGAACGAGCCGCGCAGGTCGGCCGAGTCCTCGAGCTGGGCCGCTCGCAGCTCGAGATCCGCAGACCCATCGAAGAAGGTCTCGAACGCCGACGTGATGGCCGCCGCGGTGGCCGGATCGGGCGCCCCCCCGGTGTCGGCCGCCACCGTTGGTTCGTCGTCGGGCAACGGTGCGTCGACCGCGGCGGCGAGATCGTTCTCGGTCGTCCGGCACACCAGCGTGAGCTGCACTCCGGTGTGATCCGACGGGAATGCCAACTCGCCCGGGCTGGCTTCGGCGTTGAACAGGCCGGTGTCGTCGCCGACCGCGCACTGGCGGCCAATTGCGAGATGGAAGAGATAGTCGATACGGCGCACCTGCGTGCTCGACGGGTCGGTCAGGTCGCGGAGGGAGTCGTCGCCCCGACCCGAGGTGCAGCCCGCGCCGGTTGTCGGGTTGCACTCGCCGAGACCGGCCGCGAGGTGCGAGTCGACGAAGCCGGCCTCGCTGATCACACCGATCGGCGTTTCACCCGGCGTGGCGTTCAAGTCGCCGCCGAGGACGATGATCCCGCCGTCGACGGCCAGACCGTCGACCCAATCGACGATCTGGCGCGCCTGACACACGCGGACACTGTCGCCGGGCTCGCACGGCGGCGGACAGACCCCGGGATCGCAGTCGCCGTCGTCGCTCGAGGCGAGATGGGTGGTGACGAAGTCGATCAGCCCGACCGGCGACTCGACCCGCACGAGGTGGACAGACCGGAATCGGCCGGCCAGCACCAGTCGACGGGAGCCGACGACCTCGAGGGTCGTGAGCACCACTTCCCGGTCGAGCCCCGGGTCGTCGTCCCACACGATGTCGTAGCCGCAGGCGCCGACGTGGTCCGAGATGATCTCGACGACCTGGGTGTTGGCCTCCTGGATCGAGACCAGCTCCGGACAACCGGCCGCGTCGAGCTGCTCGAAGAAGAGCGCGACCCGCTCGGCGAGCGCGCACCGCGCACTATCGACCGGGCAGGTGAGCCCGTGCAGGATGTTCTGACTGACCAGTCGAACCTCGGCCTCGACGTTGTCGGGCGCCTCTGCGATTGTCGTCGGCGCGGCAGCCGCCGCGTCGGTCCCGCCACCCGAATCACCTCCGCTGCACGCGGTGGCCGCGAGCGCGAGGATCAGCAACCGCCAGACCCGGATCGACCGGCACCGTCGCCGGTCGATTCGGACCGACGCGTCGGTCATCGAAGCTGTGGGAGCAGGTCCTCGGCGTACCGACTGATCTGCTCGGCGTAGTCGTCGTAGTCGTCGCCGAGACACATCGGGAAGATCGAGACATGGCGGGCGTCGAGCTCGTCGATGCGATCGGCGAGCTGCTCCGCCACCTCGTCGGCGGTGCCGACGAGGCAGATGCGTTGTTCCATCGAGTCCTCGAGCGTCGGGTGGAAGTCATCGGTGGCCCGCTTGCCGTCTGGTCCCTTGTAGCCGCGGAGTCGACCGTAGGGCCCGAGGAACTTCCAGAACTCGTCGTGGGGGCCGCGGGTGCGGGCAACCGCCTTCTCGTGGGTGTCGTCGATCCGGAGCTGGATGGCGAGCATGCGCTTGTCACCCGGCGCCAGCTCCACGCCGTGGGTCTCGTGCCAGACCTCGGCGAATCGATGCCACTGCTCGCGTAGGAAGTCGGGGTGGAGGTTCCACCAGACGCCGCCGAACCCGCGCCGTGGAACGGCCTCGAGCGTGGGCGGCGACGTGATGGTCTGCCACACCTCGTAGGGGTACCGGGGTCGCGGTGTCAGCGTCAGCTCCTCGACGAAACCGTCCCGGTCGGGGATCCCGTCGGGCGGGAACTGGTAGTGCTCGCCCCGGAACGAGAACCGCTCGTTGTCGAGCGCGAGCCGCACCACCTCGATGGCCTCGTCGTACTTCGCCCGGTTCTCGGCATCTTGTCGGGCGCGCCGTTCGGGGTCGTCGGTGCTGCCGACGATGGCACCGAGGGGAATGGCCTCGCGCGGAACAGTCCCCCGCCCGACGCCCATCACGGCACGGCCCCCGGAGAAGTTGTGGAGCGTGGCGAAGTCCTCGGCAAAACGGAGTGGATGCCACTGGGGAACGACGTGCACGAGGGCGCCGATCTTGATGCGCTCGGTGCGCTCGGCAACCACCAGGCCCACCATCAACGCGTTCGGAACGACCTCATAGCCCTCGTGCTGGAAGTGGTGCTCGGTCAAGAAGTAGTACTCGAAGCCGGCCGCCTCGGCCTGCACCCCCATGTCGACGAGTCGTTCGGTGGTGTCCCAGATGAGGTCGTTGTCGGCCCGGCGGTCCTTGGGCGCCGGCGGGCCGCCGCCGGCATCGGGCATGGGCACGGCACCGAACAGAAAGAGTCCGAAGTGCACGATCGAGACCTCCTGGTCGACCCGATCCTCGCGCACCAGCCCGACAGCCGTCGTTGATCAGGCCCTCAACCGGCTCGGCGGACCACCTGCGCGTTGTCGGCGCCCGACAACTTCACAATGCCTCGCGCCTCGGCCG
>JAOTZB010000302.1 GCA_029861625.1 Acidimicrobiia bacterium | reverse complement strand
ATCTCGGTGGGTCTGGTGTTACACGTCGAGGAGCTCGCCAGGTCGGGGCGGCGCCCCGAGGACATCCTGGCCGACTTCAAGGCGCACCCGTCGATCGCGCCACTCGTCGAGGGCGGCGAGCTGCTCGAGTACACGGCCCACCTCGTACCCGAGGGCGGGTATGACGCGATGCCGGAGATCACCACCGACGGCATGTTGGTTGCGGGCGACGCCGCCGCACTCTGTCTCGCCGCAGGCATCTGGCTCGAAGGCGTGAACTTCGCCATCGGCTCGGGCGCGGCCGCCGGCGAGGCTGCGGCATCGGCAATCGCCAGGGGCGACGTCACCCGATCCGGACTCGGCGGCTACCGGAGCCGCATCGAGCACAACTTCGTGCTCGCCGACCACAAGAAGCTGCGGCGGGTCCCCGAGCTGATCCTCGGCAGGAGGGGCCAGCACACCTACCCCCAGATCGCCAACAACGCCGTCCAGGAGCTGTTCACTGTGCGCAACCCGACGCCGAAGCCGGGACTGGGCCGGATCATGTGGCGGGAGCTGCGGCGGTCGAAGGTCAAAGTACGTGAGCTGGCGCACGACACCTGGGTGATGGTCCGCTCGTTCGGCTGAGCCGGAAGCCGTTCAGAGGTTCTCGACGACGACGGGCTCGATATCGTCGGCGGGCTCGAAGCCGAGCACCTTGCCGTAGAAGTCCAACTCGGCCTCGATGGCCCGAATGATGTTCTCCGCCCGGCGAAAGCCGTGCTGTTCGCCCTCGAAGAGGAGATAGGCGACCGGAACACCCTTGTCGCGCAGGGCTTCGACGATCATCTCGGCCTGACTCGGCGGTACGACCGCATCCTCGTCGCCCTGGAGGATGATGAGCGGCGCCGAGAAGCCGGGGGTGTGGCTGATGGGCGACCGCTCGACGTAGACGTCGCGTGCCTCGGGATACGGGCCGATGAGCTGGTCGAGATAGCGGGACTCGAACTTGTGCGTGTCGGTCGCGAGCGCCTCGAGATCGGCGACGCCGTAGTGGCTCGCTCCGGCCGCGAAAACATCGCGGAACGCCATGGCGGCCAATGTGGTGAAGCCGCCGGCGCTCCCGCCCCTGATGAGCAGCCGGTCGACGTCGACATCGCCCCGCGCGGCCAGGAAGCACGCAGCGGCGACGGCGTCGTCGACGTCGACGATGCCCCAGCCGTCGGTGAGACCCTTGCGATAGGTGCGCCCGTACCCGGTGGAGCCGCGGTAGTCGACATCGACGACGGCGAACCCTCGGCTGGTCCAGAACCGATGGCCGAGGTTCAGCTGGCGCCGGGCCGCCGAGGTGGGCCCGCCGTGGATCACGACGAGCAGCGGCGGGAGCTCGCCGGGCGTTCCGACATGGTCGGGGCTCGCCGGGGGGTAGTACAACGCGTGGGCCTCGGCGCCATCGGTCGTGGGAAAGGTGATCGGTTCGGGTGCAACGAGGTAACCCGGGTCGAGCCCGAGGTCGCGAGCAGACCGGATGACCTCGAGCGTGCTCCCGCGCAGCCGCACCACCTCGGGCTCGGTGGCGAACGAGGCTGCGACGAAGACGACGGCGTCGCCGGATCGCCGGAGCGACCCGATCGACGTGTACGGGAGATCGGGTGCGGGCACGAGAGCGTCGCCGGCCGCGGTGCCGGCGACATGCATGCCATCGGCGTACCGCGAGAGTCCGAAGACCCAGTGCGGCGTGGCGATCTCGAACGGTCCGCCGACCACGAGCGTGAGCTCACCGCTGACGCCGTCGACGGCATAGAGATTCCACCACTCGTCCCGATCGCTGAGCACGAACAGCCGACCTTCGGCCCATTCGGGTTGCTGGAGGGCTTCATCGCCGTTGCCGGCGAGCTTGAAGTTCGGGCAGTGACCCCCGATGTTCAGTTCACCCCACCACAGCTCGGTTGCGTCCCACGGCATGTCCGGGTGCATCCACTGGATCCACACGAGCGTGAGGCCGTCGGGGCCGACACGGGGAGAAGCGTAGAAGTCGGCACCGGACGCGATCACCTCGACCCGCATCGAGCCGTCGGTCGCGACCGCGACCACCTCGTTCGTTGCCTCGCGCCCGTCGGTGTGGTGCGACTCACGAACGCAGACGAACCACTCGCCGTCGGGCGTGACACGGCCGTCGGCGTAGCGCAGTCCGGCCCGCACGTCGGGATCGGGGGTCAACAACAGTGGCTTGCCACCGGGCTCGAGCCGGCGCAACCGCTGATCGGCGAAGTCGACGTAATAGCAGACGCCCTTGTCGACCCACCATGCGCCGCCGCCGTACTCGTGGACACGGGTGCGGACGTCCGCGTCCGGTGGCGTGACCTCGACGGCGATGTCGGATGTCCACCGCATGATCGCCGTGCGGCCGCCCTCTGTTGGTCGCGACTCGGCCCACCAAACGTCGTCGCCGTCGGGGATCACCTCGCTGATCCCGACCGCGCCGCGCACCAACGACTCGGCCGTGATCGGCGACGGCCAGCTCCCGAAGGGCAGCGCCACCGTCATGATGCCCTGGCCAGCAGATCGGCGATGCGCGTCACTCCCTCTTGGATGTCCTCGTCGCCGAGCGCGAACGAGAGTCGCGCGTAGCCGGGCGCGCCGAACGCCTCACCGGGGACGAAGGCGACCTTCGCCTCCTCGAGCACGAGGTCGGCGAGCTCGAGCGTGGTCGCCGGCGTGCGGCCGGCGATGTCTCTCCCGAGCACTCCCTCGAACGAGGGGAAGGCGTAGAACGCGCCCTGGATCTCCGGGCAGACGACACCGTCGATCGAGTCGAGCAGCCGATGGATGACACGACGACGTCGATCGAACGCCGATCGCATCTCGTCGACCGCGTCGAGCGGGCCCGAGACCGCGGCCAGCGCCGCTCGCTGCGACACGTTGGCCACGTTCGACGTCTGCTGCGACTGGAGCTTGCCGGCCGCCTTGGCGACGTCGGGCGGCGCGATCAGCCAGCCCACCCGCCACCCCGTCATGGCATAGGTCTTCGCGACGCCGTTGAGGATCACGCACCGATCGGCGATCTCGGGGACGAGCGTGGCCACCGAATGATGTTCGTTGTCGCCGTACACGAGGTGCTCGTAGATCTCGTCGGTGATGATCCACACGTCGTTCTCGACGGCCCAACGACCGATGGCCTCGATCTCGTCGCGGGGGTAGACGGCGCCGGTGGGGTTCGACGGCGACACGAACACGAGCGCCTTCGTACGGTCGGTGCGGGCCGCTTCGAGCTGGTCGAGCGTCACCCGGAAGCCGGAGGCGGCGGTGGTCGGCAGGACGGTTGTCGTGCCGCCGGCGAGCCCGATCGGTTCGGGGTAGGTGGTCCAGTAGGGCGCGGGCAGGAGCACCTCGTCGCCAGGGTCGATCAGCGCTGCGAACGTGTTGTACACGGCGTGTTTGCCGCCGTTGGTGATGACCACCTGGTCGGCGGTGCACTCGAAGCCGGAATCACGAAGTGTCTTGGCCGCGACCGCCTCGCGAAGGTCGGGAAGCCCGGCTGCCGGCGAGTAGTGGTGGTTCGCGGGGTCGGCACATGCCGCGACCGCGGCCTCGACGATGTGACGGGGAGTGGCGAAGTCGGGCTCACCCGCACCGAACCCGATGACGGGCTCTCCGGCGGCTCGCAGCGCCTTCGCCTTGGCATCGACGGCAAGCGTGGCCGAGGGGGCGATGGCTTCGATGCGGCGCGAGATGCGCTGGTCGCTCACGGGATGCCTCCGGGCTGTCGGGAGTCGCGGCACGAGTGTGACACCGCCTCGCACCGGTCTAGCAACGATTTCGCGCCGATCCTCCCGCCGAAGCGTTTAGCTTGTGAGCATCATGAGCGACACGCTGCCTCCCATCACCATTCCGAGCGACCTGCTGCCGAGCGACGGACGATTCGGCTGCGGCCCGTCCCGGGTCCGGCATGCCGCGGTGGCGGCGCTGGCGACCGAGGCCGACACCTATCTCGGGACGAGCCATCGCCAGCCACGGGTGAGGGACATGGTGGGCCGGCTCCGGTCCGGCGTGCACGACCTCTTCGATCTTCCGGACGGCTGGGAGGTCGTGCTGGGCAATGGTGGGGCCACCACGTTCTGGGATGTCGCGACGTTCGGTCTCATCGTCGAGCGCAGCCAGCATCTGGTGTTCGGCGAGTTCTCCGGCAAGTTCGCCGCGACAGTCGCGGCTGCACCTCACGTTGGGGATCCCCAGCTGCTCGAGGCCGCGCCCGGGTCGGCCCCGTCGGCAGTGGCCGCCGACGACATCGACCTGTACGCACTGACGCACAACGAGACGTCGACGGGGGTAGCGCTCCCCCTCGTCCGCCCCGACGCCGCTGGCCTCGTGGCCGTCGACGCCACTTCGGCCGCGGGCGGGCTGCGATGGGACCCGACCCAGGTCGACGTGTACTACTTCGCCCCCCAGAAGTGCCTCGCGTCCGACGGCGGGTTGTGGCTGGCAGCGTGTTCGCCGGCTGCGATCGAACGGATCGACACCCTTGCCGCCGGCGATCGATGGACGCCCGCCACCCTCGATCTCGGCATCGCGCTCGAGAGCTCACGCAAGAACCAGACCTACAACACACCCTCGCTCGCCACCATCTTCCTGGCGGTCGAGCAGCTCGACTGGTTGAACGCGAACGGCGGGATCGAATGGGCGGCGTCG
>JAOTZB010000301.1 GCA_029861625.1 Acidimicrobiia bacterium | reverse complement strand
AGTGGTTAATGCTTACGGCACCCGCACCGAGACCAAGGAGCAGGTCGAGAGCCTCGGCGCCAGATTCGTCGAAGCAGTCACCGCCTCCGCCGACGAGGGTGGCTATGCCCAAGAGGTGGGTGCCGACACCCAGGCGCTTCAGCATGCTGCTCTCGCACCATTTGTCGCCGAGTCGGACGTCATCGTCACAACGGCTCAGATACCCGGACGGCAGGCACCGCTGCTCGTCACCGAGGAGATGTTGCGCTCGATGCGGCCCGGAACAGTCATCGTCGACATGGCCGCAGGGACCGGCGGCAATGTTGCGCTCTCGGTCCCCGACGAGGTGGTCGAGGTCGATGGCGTGACCATCCACGGGCCCACCAACCTCGCCAGCATGTTCCCTGCCGATGCGAGTCGGATGTATGCCCGCAACCTGCTGGCCCTGCTCCAGCGCATGCGCGACAAGGAGTCCGGCGAGCTGACGATAGATCTCGACGACGAGATCGTCGGAGAGTGCGCGGTGGTTGCGGACGGACAGGCTAGGCACCCACGAACGGTCGAATTGCTGGTGGGCCAACGATGAGCCCGGAGTTCATTGCAGGCATCGTCGTGTTCGTCCTGGCGGCCTTCGTCGGCTTCGAGGTGATCTCGAAGGTTCCACCGACGCTCCACACGCCGCTGATGTCGGGGGCGAACGCCATCTCGGGTATCACGATCGTGGGTGCGATCATCGCCGCAGGGTTTGCGGAAGGAAACGCCGCAACGGTGCTCGGATTCATCGCCGTGACCGCCGCCACGATCAACGTGGTCGGCGGGTTCCTGGTGACGGACCGGATGCTCGAGATGTTCAAACGCAAACCGGCCCGCCGCGAGGAGCGCAACGCTCCATGACCGAGCTTCTGTATTTGGCTTCCGCCGTCTTGTTCATCCTCGGGCTCAAGCAGCTGTCCGGCCCACGTACGGCACGGCGGGGCAACACGGTCGCCGCGGCGGGGATGCTGCTGGCCGTGATCGTGACGATGGTCGACGGCGACATCGTCTCATGGGGGACGATCGTCGCCGGGCTCGTCTTCGGGACCGTCGTGGGGGCCGTGCTCGCGCTCCGCATCCAGATGACGGCGATGCCGCAGCTGGTCGCCGCCTTCAACGGCTTCGGCGGTTTGGCATCTGCCGTGGTTGCCCTTGCCGAGATCGAGCATGTGGGAATAGCACTGCCCGGCGAGACCGCCGTCACCGTGGTGCTCTCGCTTGCGATTGGAACGATCACCTTTACGGGAAGCTTCGTTGCGTTCGGGAAACTGCAGGGCATCGTGACGGGTCGGCCCGTCGGCTTTCCGGGTGGTCACCTGGTCAACGCTGCACTGCTCGCCGGGATTGCGGCGCTCGGTGTGGCCGCTGTGCTCGGTGACACCGCAGCCTGGTATTGGCTCGTCGTCGCGGTTGCGGCAGGTCTCGGAGTCCTGGCCGTGCTGCCGATTGGAGGCGCCGACATGCCGGTCGTGATCTCGCTGCTCAACTCGCTCTCAGGCGTCGCCGCTTCGATGGCTGGCTTCGTCATCAACAACTCGGCCCTGATCATCGGAGGCGCACTCGTCGGGGCGGCAGGGCTCATCCTGACTCTGCAGATGGCCGAGGCCATGAACCGATCGATCGCCAACGTGCTCTTCTCTCGATTCGGCGGCGGCGGGGGACCATCGGCAGACACCGGGGACAAACCCGTCAACCGGGCCACCCCCGATGACGTCGCCATCGCCCTCGCCTACGCCGGTCGCGTCGTGGTCGTGCCCGGGTACGGACTTGCCGTCGCTCAGGCGCAGCATGCCGTCCGCGAGCTGGCGACTGCCCTCGAAGAGAGGGACGTGGAGGTGGGATATGCGATCCATCCGGTCGCCGGGCGAATGCCCGGACATATGAACGTCTTGCTGGCCGAGGCGGACGTGCCTTACGAGCAGCTGTTCGACCTCGACCAGTCAAATCCGAAGTTCCCTCAGACCGATGTGGTGCTGATCATCGGCGCCAACGACGTCGTGAACCCGTCTGCACGCGACGACGCGTCGAGCCCGATCTACGGGATGCCGATCCTGGATGTCGACAAGGCGCGCACAGTGGTTGTCGTGAAACGCAGCCTATCTCCCGGCTTCGCCGGCATCGACAACCCCCTGTTCTACGAGGACAACACGATGATGCTCTTTGCGGACGGCAAGGCCGCCGTCGAGTCGATCATCGGTGCCCTCGACGACGTCTGATGGATTTCGACGACGTCCTCCGGCACCGCCGCATGGTGCGCAACTTCACCGACGAGCCTGTGGACCGGGCTGTCGTCGACAGGATCCTCGATGCTGCCAGGCGAGCACCGTCGGCGGGTAATAGCCAGGGTCAGGCATTCGTCGTCGTGACGGATCCGGAGCGGAGGCGGCACATCGCCCAGCTGGCCGACGAGCACACGTACGTGGGTATGGGATTCGACCCCTGGATCTCGAAGGCTCCGGTCCACGTCGTCGTCTGCGTCAGCGAAGAGCTGTATCGAGCGAGGTACCGCGAGCCGGACAAGAGTCCGGACGGAACCGAGCACGAATGGCCGGTCCCGTACTGGTGGGTCGATGCCGGCGCCGCGCTCATGCTGGTGCTCCTGGCCGCCGTGAGTGAAGGTCTGGCCGCCGGCTTCCTCGGGTCGCATGCCATGCCGGAGCTCGAGACGTTTCTCGACCTGCCGGATCACGTGCGGGCTGTAGGCGTGGTCACCATCGGGCACCCGGCGCCCGACCGCCGCTCCGGATCCCTCGCCAGGGGCCGGCGGCCGCTCAGCGACGTGGTCCACGAAGAGCGGTGGACGACCGGAGAGTGATGGGCGAGGAATGAATGCCCGGCGACGGCCGTTGCCATCGAGCGACAGGTCAGTCTTCGGCCAGGGAGTGAATACATCGTGAATCGGGACTACGACGTGCTCGTCATCGGAGGCGGCCCCGCCGGAGAGAACGCGGGTGAGCGGGTCGCACGCGGCGGCCTCAGCGTTGCGCTCGTCGAGCGCGAACTGCTCGGGGGCGAGTGCTCGTATTGGGCGTGCATGCCGTCGAAAGCCTTGCTGCGGCCGGGCGAAGTGCTCGCAACTGCACGGCGCACGCCCGGGGTCGCCGGAGCGATCACCGGCGACATCGATGTCGGATCCGCACTCGAGAGGCGCGATGCGCTCGCCTCTCATTGGGACGACTCCGGCCAGGTTGCCTGGGCAAAGGGTGCAGGGCTCGACGTCATACGCGGCCACGGCCGCCTGGTCACAGAGCGCATCGTCGCCGTCGAGGCGGACGACGGCACCGTGACGGAATATGAGGCCGCTCGAGCCGTCGTCATCGCAACCGGTACCCGAGCTGCCGCCCCACCGATCGCGGGACTCGCAGAGGTCGGAGCGTGGGACAACCGCGACATCACGACCGCCAAGGAGATCCCCGCCCGCCTCCTCGTGCTCGGTGGCGGCGTCGTCGGCGTTGAGATGGCCCAAGCCTTCGCCACCCTCGGGAGCGAAGTCACGGTCATCGAAGCGATGGACCGCTTGCTGCCGCGCGAGGAGCCTTTCGCCGGAGCCGAGCTCGAGAAGGCGTTCGAACGCCTGGGCATCCGGGTCGTAACCGGCGCCGAGATGATCGGTGCGCGGCGCACAGGCTCGGACGGGCCCGTGATCGCCGAGCTCGCAGGCGGCGGCACCGTCGAGGCCGACGAGATCCTGGTGGCCGTCGGGCGCAGACCGCTGACTTCCGACATCGGGCTCGACACCGTCGGGCTGATGGCGGGCGAGTTCATCGAGGTTGACGACTCGATGCGGGCGGTCGGAGTCGACGGGGGCTGGTTGTATGTGGTTGGTGATGCCAACGGTCGAGCGCTGCTCACCCACACCGGCAAGTACCAGGCACGGGTGGCCGGCGATCACATCGCAGGCAAGGAAGCGCACACGACCGCCTATGGGGACAAGATCGCCGTGCCCCGGGTGATCTTTACGAGCCCCAACGTCGCTGCAGTAGGCCTCACGGAGCGCCAGGCGGTGGCCAAGGGGCTGCGCGTCCGCTCGGTCCAGTACGACATCGGCCACGTCGCGGCTGCTCCCGCTCGAGGCAAGGGCTATCGCGGGACGTGTCAGATCGTCGTCGACGAGGACCGCAGGGTTGTCGTCGGCGCAACCTTCGTTGGCCCGGAGACCGGGGAGCTGATCCACGCGGCGACCATTGCCATCGTGGGCGAGGTCACCTTGGATCGGCTCTGGCACGCCATCCCGTCATTCCCGACGCTGAGCGAGGTCTGGCTGCGGCTCCTCGAGGCGTACGGCATGTAGCCCTGGGCTTCAGCGGCGCCGATCGACGAGAACGCGGCCGCAGCGCACGACGAGCTTCGGAACCGCAAGCGCTGGCACGGTCGGCGCGTCGACCACGATGAAGTCTGCCGCTTCGCCGACGGCGAACGCAGGCATGCCGAGGAATGTGCGGGGCGCCAGAGTCAGCGCGGCAACGGCATCCAGGTCGGCCATGCCGTAGTCGACTAGCGCGACCGCCTCGTCGGCCACTGCGCCATGAGCCAGCACCAGGTCGGTTCCCCCCATGACCACCACCCCTGCCGCTACCGCATCCGGGAGAAGCCGCCGCACGTTCTCGAGACCCTCTGCAAGCAGCTTCGCTCCCGAAGAA
>JAOTZB010000042.1 GCA_029861625.1 Acidimicrobiia bacterium | reverse complement strand
GTGCTCGACGCCCGGTGTGACCAGCTCGATGCGGTCGGCCGGCGCGTCGTACAACCGTTGGAGCTGGTGGGCTTCCGGCACACACGACGCGGTGATGACGTCGGAGCAGTGGATGACGTCGATCTCGGCCTTCACCCGGCGCTCGGGTTCGTAGTCGCCCGTCTCGGCCTTGACCCGGGCGAGCGTGTGGAATGTCGACACCAGCGGCACGTCGAGCTCGTGTTTGATGCGGTGCCCGGCGACGCCCGAGAGCCAGTAGTTGGCGTGGAGAACGTCGGTTCCGGCCTCGCCGAGATCGGCCATGACCCCTTCGGCGAAGTCGTCGACAATGGCATAGAGATCGTCTTTGGCCAGGTTCGGCGGGCCGGCGTCGACGTGCACCACGCGGACGCCCGGCTCGATCGAGACCTCGTCGGGCAACGAGTCGTGCCACCGGCGGACGTACACCGAACAGTCGAGACCGGTGTGGGCCAGGCCGGCGACCAGCTCGCGGACATAGACGTTCATGCCGCCGCTGTCGCCGGACCCCGGCTGCGCCAGCGGAGAGGTGTGCAACGACAACATCGCCACGCGCCGGCTACTCACGCGCTTGCTCCGGGCCTGGTTCTCGCGACGAAGTTCGGGTTGCTCACGAGCTTGCTCCGTGCTCGACCTCGCTGAGGAAGGAGTCGTAGACCCGGAGCAGGCTCCGCTTCTGTTCATCGTTGAGCCGGGGATCCTGACGGATCGCGGCGGGCACGCCGATCGACTCGGCGTCACGCTCGTCGAGGATGCCGGCCCTCACGTACAGCGACTCGGCCGAGATCTCGAGCGCTCGTGCGATCTGGTTCAAGATGTCGGCCGACGGCTTCCGCAGACCACGCTCGATCTGGCTGAGGTACGGGTTCGAGACACCGGCCAGCTCGCTGAGCTTGCGCAACGAGAGCTCGGCGGTGCGCCGTTGTTCACGGATGAACATTCCGACATCGGCCCAGCGGCCCGGCGCTTCATTCACCCGAACCACGTTAGAGGTTTCGGCTCGACACCTGCGATGTCGCGACGGACTTCGATGCGGCCGCGACCCGATGCTCAGCTCAGCAGCGAGTCGACGGTGGCTTCGCCGGTGCGGTATCGACGGGTGATCTCGGCTTGGAGCGCGTCGATGACGTCGTGCATGCGTCGCCGTCGGGCCGAGATCGTGGCCTCGAAGGAGCCGAGCGCCGTGACATCGTGCTCGAGCTCTTCGTCGGTGCGATCGGCGAGGGATCCGAGCTGGCCGGTGACGACCGTCTCGTCGAGCTCGGAGATGAGCTGGTCGGCGGCCTCGGTCGGATCGATCTCCTGCGGCGGGCGTTGGGGCAGACCGCCACCACCAGCCCGGTCGGCCAGCAGGGCCGGCAGTGCGTCGATCAGGTCGGAGATCGCCTCGGCGGGCCGTCCTTCCCGGCGCCTGGCCTGCTCACCACCGACGATGTCGAGGCGACCGTGGACGACCCGTCGCACGAGCGAGAGCGCGTTCTCGACGGCCTGGCACTCTGAACGCATGGCGCGGACCTCGTCGAGCGGGCGTTCGGTGAGGTCGGCGATGTAGTCGGGCGACGTGAGTCGCTCGAAGTCGATCGGCATGCGGGAATCGTAGCCGGAGGTCGCGTGCCCGGCGGAAGCCGCGACGACTCAGCCCCCCGACACCGGCGGCAGGAGGGCGACCTCGTCGTCGGCCACGACTGGGTCGTCGCCGACCGCCGGTTCGCCGTTCACCCAGACACGACAGATGGGCACGAGCAGGGCGAAGTCGTGACCGAATCGCTCGATCGCACCGGAGACGACCTCGTCGACGGTTGCGCCGTCGACCGTCGCGGCGTTGGTTCCCGCGGCCTCACGTATCGAGGCGAACAATCGGAGCCGGGCCATGTCGTCGAGTGTAGGAAGTCGGTGAGCGAAGCGAGCGGTGGGCGCGAGCCCGTCAGCGGGCGCCGCTACCGTGCACTGCCGTGAGTCGTATCCTTCTCGTTCGTCACGGCCAGTCGGAGTGGAACGCCCGCGGCCAGTGGCAGGGCCAGGCCGATCCACCCCTCACCGACCTCGGCCGCCGCCAGGCGCAGATCGCCGCCGAGCTCGCCGGGTCGTTCGACCTGATCGCCTCGTCGGACCTCCAGCGCGCCCGCGACACGGCCGAGACGATCGCGACGGCCATCGGTGTCGGGCCCGTGCAGGTCGACTCCGACCTACGCGAGCGCCACATCGGCGAGTGGCAGGGCCTCACGAGATCCGAGATCGACGAGCGGTACCCGGGCTATCTGGCCGAACGCCGCCGGCCCGCGAGCTATGAGTCCGACGGGGCCATCAGGGCCAGGGTGGTGCCGGCGCTGGCCCGCCTCGCCGCCGCGATCGACGGCGGCACTGCGCTCGTTGTTGCCCACGGCGGTGTCATCTACACGATCGAGGCGCTGCTCGGGCTCGGCTTCGAACGCATCCCCAACCTCGGCGGCCGCTGGATCGAGATCACGGCCAGCGCCATGCGTCATCACGAACGGGTGCTCATGATCGACCCCGACACCGTCGAAGCCAGCGTCCCCGGCCAGCTCTGATTTGCGCAATCTCATGATCTCGCGGCTCCGGGTGACAGATGACCGTGACTTCCGCCAGACTCAGACCACCAACCGAAGTACCGACAAGCGAGGAACTCGATGAGCTTCGAACTCCCGGCCCTGCCATGGGCCGATGATGCCTTGGCGCCCCACATCAGCGCCGAGACCATCAGCTATCACCACGGCAAGCATCACGCCGCGTACGTCGCCAACCTGAACAAGGCCGTCGACGGCAGCGATCTCGAGGGCAAGAGCCTCGAGGAGGTCATCCTCGCCAGCGAGGGTGGCGTGTTCAACAACGCCGCCCAGGTGTGGAACCACACGTTCTACTGGAGCTCGTTGAGCCCCGATGGTGGCGGCGACCCCAGCGGCGACCTCGGCGCGGCCATCGACGCCAAGTTCGGATCGGCCGACGACTTCCGGGCCGCGTTCAAGACGGCGGCCACGACGCAGTTCGGGTCGGGCTGGGCCTGGCTGATCAAAGACGGCGGCGGTGTCGACATCGTGCAGACCGCCAATGCCGATCTGCCGCTGGCCCATGGCCAGTCCGCGCTGTTGACGATCGACGTGTGGGAGCACGCCTACTACATCGACTACCGCAACGCCCGGCCGAGCTACATCGACACCTATCTCGAAGAGCTGGTCAACTGGGAGTTCGCCGCAAGCAACTTCGCCGGCTGAAAGCCGGCCCAGGTACTGCGGGAGGGGTCGGTTCCGCCGGCCCCTCTGTCGCGTCCGGCGAGGGTCAGACGCCTCGTTTGGCCGCGACGCATCGGGCCAGCGACGGACGGTCTGCCAGCGTGCCGTCGGCCTCGGCGGCCCGGCATGTGTCGCATATGGCCGTCCCCTCGACCGCGAGACAATCGAGCGCGAACGCGGCATCGACGAGCTCGCGCTCGACCGCTTCGAGCACCGCGAGATCGATCTCGGACGTGGAGGTGGGGGCTTGGGCGACAGCCTGGTCGTCGGACACGATCAGCGAGCCTACTGGTCGCCCATCGGCCGGCCGGCCATCCTCGAGCAGCCGTTGGGCAACGGCGAAGTCGTCGGGCCAGGTGATCTTGACGTTGGTTCTCTCACCGGGCACGGCGGTGGGCTCGAGATCGGAGAACTGCTGCACCGTCTCGACGGTGTCGGTGCCTTCGAACCCGGCGCCGGCCGCCGCGTCGTAGGCGGCGTGCAGCACTGATGCTCGTGCGACCTGCGGCGTCTGCGCGGTCTGCACCCGACCGGCAATCGGTGCCGCGAGTGCACCGTCCTCGACCGCCCACAGCGCCGGCTGGTCGAGCGCGGGCCACGACGAACCGTCGCGGCCGGCAACCTCGAACAACGTCGCCACCAACGTCGAGGTGACGAGCGGCCGAGCACCGTCGTGGATGGCGATCACGTCATCGGCGCCGGTGACACCGAGCACCAGCGCTTCGGCCAGCCCGGCCATTTCGCTGGCGTGGCGAGTGGGCCCCCCGTTCACGATGTGGACGTCGACCCCTACATCGGCAAGAGCAGCGGCCACGGCCTCACGGTCGGACGGGCGGGCGACGACGACCACGCGCTCTGCTCCGCCCGCCACGACTGCATCGACCGAGCGCCTGATGACGGGCACGCCGGCCAGGGGCTCGAGCACCTTGTTGCCCTCGACCCCACTTCGTTCGCCCGAACCCCCTCCGAGCACGATCGCCAACTGCATGTCCGGAATCTACCGGGACCCGACACGGGGGAAATGTCCGTGTGGTGCGAGATACTTCAATGCCCCTGTAGCCAAGCCTGGTCACGGCAGCGGACTTTTAATCCGAAGATCGTGGGTTCGAATCCCACCAGGGGCACCGGTCAGCGCATGGGCGCCGTAGTACGGGACCCGACGTGGCACACGGCTAGAGGGTGTCCACCCGCAGCCAGCCGAGGAAACCTGCTTGCCTAGCGGCCGCTGCGGCCGCGGCCTCGCGAGGCTCCACCCAGGTCGTCGCCGTCGGCGTGCTCTTCTTCGACTTCTTCCTCGGTGTCGTTGCCGTCACCTTTGTCGTCAGCAGCTTCATCGTCAGCATTCCCATCATCGCCGGCCTTGTCATGGCCGAAGCCATTGCCGGAGTTCTCGTTCGGCCTTTCCTTGTCCTTGCCGAAGGCGTTCCCCTCGCCCTCGTCGTCTTCACCCTCGTCTGGCTCGTCTGCCCCGTCGTCTTCGTCGACCGGTTCGTCGACGATCTGGTCGGCTTCGGGGTCGTCCTTGTCACACGGATCGTGATCCTTCTCGGGATTCTGCCGATGGTCGTCGGCCTTCTCCGATGCAAGGTCCGAGATCGCCTGCCCCTTCTCGCACCCCTCGAGCTCGGTCTCGTGGGCGAAGTCCGACACGGCCTGGCCGTGGTCGTTGGCCTCACCGGCCGGATCGTCGGCATCGACGGCCGGATCGTCGGCATCGACGGCCGGATCGTCGGCATCGTCAGCCGCTTCCTCGCCGGCGGTCCCGTCCTCGGCGCCGGGCGCCTCGATGGGCGCGGAGTCGTCGACCAGCGCGACCTCGACCACATCGGCCGGGCGGGCCGGGTCGGGGAGACCCGGAATGTCGACCACATCGGCCGCTTGGGCACCGCCGACGGCGGCCGCGGCGACCGCGGTGCCGAGCAGGACCTTGCCGGTCAAGGTACCGACCATGGCGCTGACGCCTGCGAACATCTTCTTCCTCCGATGAGACTCGATCGGCCCGCTCGCCACGATGGGAGCAACGTCGCTCACACCGATGAACTCCGAGAGTGCGAGTCCGGGAACGATCGGTGGTGTGCCGGCCGTTTCGGAACGCAACCGCGTCACGAACACCTGGACGCCGGAGACGAAGTCGTCAGGCGTGCGACCCTCGGCGAGGGCTGCGAAGTCGGCGTCGGTGTAATCCATGTCGGGCATCTCATGAGCAGGAACGTCGAACTCGTTCACGGGGATACGGCCGAGCTCGAATTGTTGCGGGCAATGGTCCGAAAGGCCCGGCTCTGGAGCGCCTTGACCGCGCCGACCGGTTTGCCGACGAGCTCCGCGACATCGGCGAGACTCAGGTCCGCGACCACCCTGAGCAACACGACATCTCGCTGGTCGGGCGTGAGCAGATCGAGTTGCTGCTGGAGCCAAGCGTCGTCGAGCGACGAGATCGCAGCGGCCTCGACATCGTCGCTGGCTGTCGCCGCGTACGCGGGCGCCTCGGCCGCGACCTCGTCGGGCCGGCGGGCGCGGAGCCGGTACTCGTCGGTCAGCCGGTTCCTCGTGATCCGGAACACCCACGCCCGGAACTGCACATCGTTGCCGTCGAAATCGCCGAGATGGGTGAAGACCTGGAGAAAGACGTCGTTGACGGTGCCCTCGGGGTCGGTGGCGTGACGGGCCCGTGCGAAGGTGTGAACCGGCCGCTGAAGCCAGTCGAACAGTCGCCCGAAGGCACGGCTGTCGCCACCGCGGGCGAGCGCGAGGGTTCGGTCGAAGTCAGCGGCGCTCATCGGCGATACCGACACAGATCATCCTTTCTCGCGGTCGTACGCTCCGAGTCCCGTGCCTATCGGCCGACACCGCCGCCAGTTGATCGAATCGCCGGGTTCAGCCGATCTTGCAGGGATCGACCTGCTTCGTCGCCAGGACCCGCTCGACGCTGTCGTCGATCTGGGCCTCGCTGAGCCGGCCCGCACCGACCGCGTCGATCAGCGCCGCCACGAGCGGTTCGACCTGGGTGATCGACTCGATCATCACGAGGTCGACGCCGGCACCAATTGCCATCTCGACCGCCTCGCTGGCTTCGAACTGTGTCGTGATCGCACCCATGTTCATCGCGTCGGTGATGACGAGCCCGTCGAAGCCGAATTCGGCGCGCAAGATCCCGTCGACCGCCGCAGGCGACAGCGTCGCCGGCAGCCCCTCGGTGAGGTCAGGGACGACGAGATGTCCGACCATGACCGCCTCGGGGACCTCGTCGCTGATGAGGCGACCGAACGCCACCAGGTCGCGACTGCGCATCTCGGCCAGTGGGGGCGTCGTTGCCACCGAAACGTGTGAGTCCGCCGATGCCGCGCCGTGGCCCGGGAAATGCTTGATGACCGCGGTCAGACCGCTCGAGTCGATCCCGTCGGTGACGGCGGCCGCGTACGCGACGACCGAGTCGACGTCGTCGCCGTACGATCGGTTGCCGATCGGTGCCGCCGAGCCCACATCGGCGACCGGCGCGAGGTTCATGGTGATGCCGAGGTCGGCCATGGCCCCGGCGTGGGCCGCGGCAAGCTCCCTGGCCTCGTCGACCGAACCACCGGCGACCGACTGTGCGGATGGCAGCGGGCCGAGCAGCCCGGCCAGCCGCTGGACCCGACCGCCCTCCTCGTCGATCGCGATGATCAGCCCCATCGCGCCCGCTGCCGCCCGGAGGTCGGCCAGCGACGCCGCAAGGGTCGACTCGGCGTCACCGAGCAGTGTCACACCGCCGATCGGGACGGTGCGCACGAGCTCGGTGGCGGCGCCAAGCTCGCCCGGTGCCACCAGTGGGAACTGGAGCTGGGCCACGCGCACCTCGAGTGGCCAGGCCGCGATACACGATCGCGGATCCGGGGTCGGTGTCGCTGATGGAGTCGGTGCCGGGGTCGGCGTCGGCTCGACCGTCGGTCGTTCGACGGTCGGCTCGGGGGCGGTGACCACGGGTTCGGCGACGACGGGACCGCCGCCTGTCGAGCAGGCCGAACCGACGGCTGCGAGGCCCGCGAAGACCACGATCCACCGGCGTCGCATGACCCGAAACTCTAGGGCACCTGTGGTTGACTGGGCAGGCGCCGGGTGTCTGGCCGCCCCGACCGAGGAGTCGATCCCGTGTTGAAATCCACCGTGCGCCGCCGCAGTCCGGTCGTGCTCGTCCTCGCCATGTCGCTGCTCGCGGCGGCGTGTTCGGGAGGCGACGACGGTGCGAACGAGGTCTCCGCGGTCGATCAGCTCGAGCCGACGCCGACGCCGGTGCCGTCACAGGCACCCACCGAACCCGATCCGGCCGATGGCAGCGACGACGGTGCAGCCGCCAACGACGGTGCAGCAGTCGACGAGAGTGCCGATGGAACCGACGACGGTGCCACCACCGACGAGGGTGCCGTCGATGTCGGCGGCGACGCCGACGCCGCACCGACGACGCCGCCCGATGTCGATCTCACCGAGCCGGCGTTCACCGAGCGCTCGAAGATCAGCACGGTCGGTCTCGACGAGGTGTTCTTCGGCATGTTGGCCGACGAGGCCGCGGCTGCAGCCGGCACCGTCTGGGAGACCGATGGTGCGACCACGAGCAGTTGTTACGTCGTCACGCCCGCGAACGGTCCGGCCGGGGTCTCGTTCACGATCTGGTCGGGCACCGTCGAACGGGTCGATGTATCGACCAAGCTCATCACCACTCGATCGGGGGCTGGCGTCGGCTCGACACCCGACGGTCTGCGCGAGCTTTTCGGCGACCTGCTCGACGAGACCGATCCGGCCCGAGTCGTGTTCATCCCCGCCGATGACGAAGACGCCGAGTTCCGGATCAACTTCGATATCGAGAACGGCGCCGTCACGTCCTACTCGGCCGGGCGCCTCCCCATCGTCGACCTCGACGGCTGCCCCACCTAGGCCCTCCCTCACCAACCTCCCGAAATTGCGGGGATGACGCGCGCTGGCCGCGCACCACCACCGCAATTTCACCACGACCCGAAATTGCGGGGATGACGCGCGCTGGCCGCGCACAACCACCGCAATTTCGGGAGGTTTGGCCCGGACCGATCAGCCGCCGAGGGGTTCGGGGACGGTGCCCTCGTCGTAGGCGAGGCAGCGCACCTCGACCGACGCGGTCCCGACCGACGCCGTGTCGGCCGCGCCGCTGCGATCGAACAGGTCGACATCGGTCGCGGCCAGCACATCGTCGGCGAACCCGACCTCTATGACACCGTCGACCGCCGGCTCCCATGCCGTGCCCACCTCGGGATCACCGAAGACCAGCGCGATGTAGTCGTCGCTCGGGAACCGCTGCACGATCGCGGTGAGCTCGGTCCCGTCGGCCGCTCCGCCCTTGCCGACGGCGAGCACACCGTCGTCACCCACCCGATAGCAGGTGAACTCGAGCTGGTATGTCGTGTCGTCGACGGCGAAGACGCCCGTGAACGGGGCGGCGACCGGCTCGGGCTCCGGGTCGAGATCGGTCGAGGGCGTAGTGCTGGGCGCCTCGATCTCCTCGTCGGTGAGGTCAGGACGCTCGCCGCCGGCGCACGCGGCCGCCACGAGGACGAGGGCGACCGACACGACGAGGCCGCCGGACACGCTGCGGAACATCAGCGCAACGCTATCGGCGCCTGCGCGGTGTGCCAGATCACCTCGATCGTGTGCCCACGAGGGTCGATGGCCTCGACCAGACCGCCCGTCCCGGACTCATGGGCGTGGTTGCCGGCGAGCCGCCGTCGGTGATCCGCGAGGTCGAGGAGTGCAACGAGGTCACCCGGTCGTTCGAGCAACGTTGCGTCGACGACCGGACCATGGTTGTCGACGACGCCGTGCAGCACCCTGGTGCGCCCGGACTCGAGCCGGCCGGAGACCTCGCCGACTCCGCCGGACGCGATCACCGACCACGTGTTCGCCCGGTGCCCCACGCGCCGGCGCAGCCCGGTCTCTCGCAGCCGGCGGATGAGGACACGAGAGTCGACCAGCGTCGCCCCCGCCTCGATCGCAGCCGGAAACAACGGGGCAGGCAGGTCGTAGTGGTCACTCTGGAACGACAGGTAACGAAGCCCGACCGACCGTGCGAAACGATGCAGCTCGTCGACACTGTGATCGCTGACGACGTGTGACCACACCACATCGCGCCAGTGCCACCGGGGCTCGTCGACGAGAATCGTCATGCCGATCGCGGAACCGGGGTCGTGAACGTGGCATTCTTCGTGCAATGCCGTCGACCGATATCAAGCTCGGACTCCCGGGCCGGGCGGAGTACGGGCGTGTCGCGAGAGTGGGCGCAGCACACCTGGCGCACCGCCGCGGGTTCAATCTCGACGAGATCGACGACCTGCGGCTGGCGATCGACGAGGCGGCCATCATGTTGCTCGGCCCGGCGCCGCGACCCGGCCGGATCGACGTGATCTACCGGGTCGACGAACACGTAGTCGAGGTCGAGCTGACGAGCGTGCTCGACGATGACTCGATCTCGCTGCCCACCGAACGCACCGAGCGCTTCGGTGAGCTCACCGACGGCCTCGTCGACGAGTGCGAAGTGGACCGCGAGGCCCGCCGCGTGCGCATGGTCAAGCGCCATATCGCCTGATCGACTCAACGGCCGGTCGATCCGAAGCCGCCGTCGCCTCGTTCCGATACCGGGAGCTCGCCCACGTCGACGAACGTTGCCTGCTCGACACGTTGGAGCACGAGCTGGGCGATTCGTTCGCCCTTGGTGATGTGGAACGGCTCGGTCGGGTCGGTGTTGACGAGGAGCACCTTCAGCTCACCCCGATAGCCCGAGTCGATGAGCCCGGGGGTGTTGAGGCAGGTCACACCATGTTTCAGCGCCAGCCCGCTGCGAGGCTGCACGAACCCGGCGTACCCCGGCGGGATCGCGATCGAACATCCGGTTGCCACCAGGGCCCGTCCGCCACCGGGTTCGAGGACGAGATCCTCGGCGGCCCGCAGATCGGCGCCAGCATCGCCGTCGCGGGCGTAGGCAGGAGGGTCGATGTCGGGGTTGGAGCGTTTCAGGGGGACTTCCAGCACGGGCGAGACACTACCGCCGGCGAGATCGCAGAGCCCGCCCACCCGCCCCTCGGTCCCCCGCTTTCGCTTGCCGGTTGCGACGTCGGTACCCTCGGCACTCGTGTTGGCATGGATGGATCTCGAGATGACCGGCCTCGAAGCCGACAAACACGTCATCGTCGAGATCGCGACCCTGATCACCGACGACGATCTCCGCCTCGTGGCCGAGGGGCCCGACATCGTCATTCACCAGCCCGCCGCCGCCATCGCCCTCATGGGCGACTACGTGCGCGAGATGCACATCCGCAGCGGCCTGTTGCCGAAGATCGAAGCCTCCACGATCAGCCTCGAGGACGCCGGGACGCAGACGCTGGCATTCCTTCGACAGCACATCCCCGAAGCCGGGACCGTCCCGCTGTGCGGCAACTCGATAGGCACCGACCGACGGTTCCTCGCTGCGTACCTGCCCGAGATCGAGGAGTTCCTGCACTACCGGTCGATCGATGTCTCCACCCTGAAGGAACTGGCGCGCAGGTGGGCGCCCAAGGTATTCGACTCGCTCCCGCCGAAAGCGCTCGGCCATCGCGCCCTCGACGACATCCGCGAGAGTCTGGCCGAGCTGCGCCACTACCGAACCGAACTGCTCGGCCTCGAACCCCTCGACTACGACGCCACCGACGACGCCACGGACTCGTGACCGACGAAACGGCCGAGCCGGACGAGCGCGGCGACGCGCGCCCGCCCCGGCAGGAACAGGAGGAGGCGACCACCGACATCGGCGAGGTCGCCCCGGGGATCCTGCGCCTCCAGCTGCCCGTTGCGCTTCCTGGGCTCGGCCATGTGAACTGCTATGCGCTCGAGGACGAGCGTGGCTTCGCACTCGTCGACCCTGGCCTCCCCGGCGACGCGCCGTGGGCCGCGCTCATCGACAGGCTCGATCGTGCCGGCATCGCCCTCCGTCATGTGCACACGGTCGTGGTCACGCACTCCCATCACGACCACTTCGGGGCGGCCGAACGCCTCCACGACGAGACCAGCGCCGACATCGTGGCCCACGAGGCATTCCGACTCATGTGGGAGGAGGCGGAGATGACGGCGAACGAGGATTCGTCGTCGCTGGAGCTCACCGACGACGAGATCCTCGAGCGCATGAAGGAACGCTTCCGTTGGACCACCCCGTGGGGCACCAAACGAACGCCGCCGCCGGATGACGTGATGCGCATGTTCCTGAGCGGCGGCCGCGGCGGCCGGCTCTTCCCGACGCCCGAGCCCACGATTCGAGTCGCCGATCGCGCGCCGGTCCGGCTCGGGCGGCGCGAGTGGGTCTCGGTCCACACCCCCGGTCACACCCGCGACCATCTCTGCCTCTACGACCCCGAAGGCGGGGTGATGCTCTCGGGCGACCACATCTTGCCGACCATCACGCCGCACATCAGCGGGTACTTCCCCGAGGCCGACCCGCTGGCGCTGTTCTTCGACTCGCTCGACCGCATGACTCGATTCGAAGGAGTCACCATCACCCTGCCGGCACACGGGCACCCGTTCGCCGACCTCGCCGGCCGGGCCGAGGCCATCGCCGAGCACCATCACGAACGGCTCGACCTGATCAGGGCGTCCGTCGACGAGATCGGCGAGGGTTCGGTGGTCGACTTCATGCAACGCCTCTTCCGCCCCCGCTCGTGGGGCGAGATGGCCGAGAGCGAGACGTTCGCGCATCTCGTCCACCTCCGCGCCACCGGCGACATCGAGCAACGGGAGTCCGACGGAGTCGCACTGTTCTCGGCCCCTTGACCCGACCCCCTCGCCGGGCGACACCGTCCGTCGACCGTTAATCGCTTGACGCCGCGTTCGAGGAGTGTTTCTGTGAAGAGACCCGACACCCAGTCGGGCCTGCCGTGCCGACAACCTCGAGATCGAGAAAGGAGGCGACATCCGATGAAGAGCATCTGCCTGGCCAATCTCCGTGCCGGCGCACCCGCTCGCGCCCGCAGCGTCAACGCGTCGGTGAACCGCCTCCAGTGGCTCACCACCGTCGATACCACCCAGCCGAAGAGCACGACGCTCACCGGGCTGGTGCACTCGCCGGAGGACATGGCGTTCAAGCCCTACCACCAGCGGCCGAAGGAGGCTTCAGCACCCACTCGAGGGTGACGAAGCACACCCAGCTCCCACGGCCGCCGGATTCTCATCCGGCGGCTTTCTCGTTTTTCGACACCCTTTCAAGAGAGGAAGGATCCGATGCTCGGCATCGACCTCATCACAATCAGCGACGAGGCCTGGCGGCTCGAGGCACGATGCCAGACCGACGAGCCCGGACTTTCGGACGTCTTCTTCTCGGAGGAGATCCGGGACATCGCCCGCGCCAAGTCGATCTGCGCCGAGTGCCCCGTCATGGCCCAGTGCCTCGAAGGCGCCATGGCCCGGCAGGAGCCGTTCGGCGTCTGGGGCGGTCAGCTGTTCTCGAACGGGAGGGTCCTGCGGCAGAAACGTCGTCGGGGTCGACCGCCGAAAAAGCCGCGGCCCGAGGATCAGCTGCCCCACATCCCGGTCCCAGAGCACCTGGAGCAGCTGCTGCGAACCGCCTGAGGGCCGGTGGGAACACCGGCGGGGGATGGGACGTTTCACTAGCGCCGACGTCAGTCGGCGGTCCCTCCCCCGCTACGGTTCCGAGTGCGATGAACGAACAGAAACCACCATCGCCGTCGACCGACGACTCACTCGACAGGCGGCGAATTCCGCCGGTTGCACTGCTGGTCGCCGCGTTCCTCCAGATCCTCTTGGTCCTCTTCTTGGTCACCGGGGTTCTGGGTGACGACTCGGCCCCGGCCGGCGAACCAGCGCCATCGACCGAGTTCGCACTCGTCGACGGCGGCACGACCAACCTGACCGAGCTCCGCGGCAAGCCGGTCGTGTTGAACTTCTTCGCATCGTGGTGCGCGCCCTGTGTGCGCGAGCTTCCCGACCTCCAGTCGGCGTTCGAGGAGCACGGCGACGCCGTCGAGTTCATGGGCCTCAGCGTCAACGATCGTGAGTCCGACACGATCGCACTCCTCGATCGATCCGGCATCACCTACACCATCGGCATCGACCCGCTCGATGACAGCATCCACCGGGCGACGTCGCAGATCGGCGTCATGCCGACGACGGTGTTCATCTCGGCCGATGGCAGCATCGTCGCGGTGAATCCCGGCATCATCAGCAGCGACGACCTCGAGCGGACGATCACCGAGGTGCTCCTCACGACATCAGAACGTGGGGCGGGCGGATGATCGACTGGGATCTCGCGAGCTTCGCCTTGGGCGCCGGGCTCATCGCGGCGTTCAATCCCTGCGGGTTCGCGATGTTGCCCGCCTATCTGGCTTACTTCCTCGGCCTCGAATCCGACGGCGACGGCGACGCCAGCCACAACGTCCTGCGCGGTCTCGCAGTCGGACTCACGCTCACTGCCGGGTTCGTCACGTTCTTCACCGTCATCGGCATCCTCACCCAGACAGTGGTCGACGCCGGCACGATCGAGCAGCGAATCCCGTACGCGACCGTCGGGTTCGGCGTGTTGCTGGTGCCGCTCGGGGTCGCGATGCTCAAGGGGTACGAGCCCAAGCTCCGGTTGCCGAGCATGAACCGCGGAACGGGCAGTCGAGAACTGCCGTCGATCTTCGCGTTCGGCATCTCGTACGCAGTGGTGTCGTTGAGCTGTACGGCGCCGATCTTCTTCGGAACCGTCATCGGGTCCTTCACCAGCCGCGGCACCGTCGACGGAGTGTCGGTGTTCGTGGCCTACGCACTCGGCATGAGTCTCGTCGTCATGGTGCTCACGCTCGCGATGGCGGTCGGCCGGAGCTCGGTCGCCGCCAACATGCGCCGCGTCCTGCCCTACGTGAACCGGGTCTCGGGTGGGCTCTTGGTGGTGGCCGGCATCTACCTCACGCTCTACGGCTGGTGGGAGATCAAGGTGCTCGACGACCCGACAGAGTCGAACTGGCTCGTCGACAGGTCCCTCGATGCCCAGAACCGGGTCCAGAACTGGGTCGTCGACAGCGGCGAGACCCGCCTGGCCCTGGCCGCTGCCTTCATCATCGGCACCTCGTTGCTGTGGGCGCTGCGCTCGAACTTCACGACGAATGCCAGGTGGCTCGCGTTCGGTGCGGTGGCGGCGTCGTACATGACATTCGAGTTCTCTTACGGCGCCGATCTCGCGATCCTGCCGACGATCCGCACCGTCGCCGACGCTCCCGGCCGTGTCGCCAACTGGTTCGCCCATCCCGGCCGGTGGCCGGTGGTGTTCGAGATCATGGCCGCGGCCCTGCTCGGTGTGCTCGTGTTCTTCTCGGCTCGAGGTCGGCTCCAACACGTCCGCTCCGACCACGACACCGGTTGACCGGCGCCGGTTCGGACCCGCGGGAGTAGTCTCGTCTCCAGCATGCTCGACAACCTGCTCAGCACTCCTGGCGTCGAAGAGATCGTGCAGCTCCGGTCCACGTTCGGCTTCATGGCCTTCCACGGCGGCGGGCTCGAGAAGGTCACCGACATCGTGGCGGCAGAGGCGGCCGAACGCTCCGACGCCAGCTACTACGGCGTGCTGCACCCGGACGACATCGAGCTGCACGTGCCATCGAAGCACTTCGATCCTGCCCATTCGCCCGGACTGGCTTCCTTCCTCGACCACGTCGACGTGGTGGTCGCCATCCATGGCTATGGGCGCAAGCATCTCCGGTGGGACCTCCTCCTCGGCGGCACGAACCGACCCCTGGCCGGGCACGTCGCCGGACACCTCCGCTCCCGACTCCCGCCCTACCGGATGATCGTCGAGCTCGACCAGATTCCGCCCGAGCTGGCCGGCCAGCACCCCGACAATCCGGTCAATCGAGTTCGCAACGCCGGCGTCCAGATCGAGCTCCCACCGCTCGTTCGGTGGTACTGGGAGAAGTGGGAGTGGTCCGATCACGGCGACGCGGGGCGGGCGCCACAGGTCGAAGCCCTCATCCTCGGCCTGGCCGAGTCGGCCCGGGCGTGGGTACCAGAGGGCGATCTCGACGGTTGGACGTCCTGAACCGGAGGCGGGGTCGGTGACGCTGATGTTCTGACGCGAGGGCGGGGTCGGTGACAGCCTGACGTCCTGAACCGGAGGCGGGGTCGGTGACGCATGTATGGTCCCGAGCATGGACCTCCGCATCTTCATCGAACCGCAGCAGGGCACGAGCTACGGGGCCGTCCTCGGCCTCGCGTCGACCGCTGAGCGGCTGGGATTCAACGGATTCTTCAGCAGCGACCACTACCTCGTCATGGGTGACAGCGACGGGCTGCCCGGCCCACTCGACGCCTGGACCACACTCGCCGGCTTGGCCCGGGACACCGAACGGCTGCGCCTCGGCACGCTCGTCACCCCCATCACGTTCCGGCGACCCGGTCCACTGGCCATCGCCGTCGCTCAGGTCGACGACATGAGCGGCGGCCGCATCGAGCTGGGCCTCGGCACGGGATGGTACGACGCAGAGCACGCGGCCACCGGCGTTCCGTTCGGAACGGTCGGTGAGCGATTCGACACGCTCGAGGAGCAGCTCGAGATCCTGACCGGATGGTGGACGACCCCGGTCGGCGGAACGTTCTCCCACGACGGCACCCACTTCCGGATCACCGAGAGCCCGGCGCTCCCCAAACCCACCCAGCGTCCGCATCCCCCGATCATCATCGGCGGCGGCGGCCCACGACGGACCCCACGGCTCGCCGCGAAGTTCGCCTCCGAGTTCAACCTGCCGTTCTCGTCGGTCGACGACACCGCCGCCCAGTACGAGAGGGTCCGGGCGGCGTGTGCCGATCGCGGACGCGACCCCGACGATCTGGTCTACTCGGCAGGCGTGGTGTTGTGCTGTGGCGCGACCGAGGGCGACCTCGCTCGACGAGCAGCGGCAATCGGCCGCGATCCCGCCGAGCTCCGCGAGAACGGTGCGGCCGGTCTTCCCGACGAGGTCGCCGCAACGATCAGGTCATACGCCGACATCGGCGCGTCGCGCGTCTACCTCCAGGTGCTCGACATCGACGACACCGAACACCTCGACCTGGTCGCGTCCGAGGTCCTCCCTGCGGTCAACTGATCGCGCACGGCCTCACGGCGCCAGGCGCTCGATCACCCATTCATCGCCCGCACGTCGATAGCGCAACCGATCGTGCAGACGGTTGGGGCGACCCTGCCAGAACTCGACCTCGATCGGGATCACCCGCACACCACCCCAGCGGGCCGGGCGAGGCACCTCGATGCCCTCGTACTCCTGCTCCAAGGCCGCGTAGCGCGCCTCGAGCTCGGACCGGTCGCCGATGACCGTGCTCTGCGGCGAGGTCCACGCGCCGAGCTGGCTCCCTCTCGGCCGCGTCGCGAAGTAGCGATCGGCCTCATCGCCATCGATGAGCTCGACCGAACCGCGCACTCGCACCTGGCGGCGCAGCGGATTCCACAAGATGGTCAACGCCGCCCGTGGAACCTCCGTGAGCTGGCGGCCCTTGGCGCTCTCGAAGTTCGTGTAGAAGACGAGCCCTCTCGCGTCGACCACCTTCAACAGCACCACGCGGGCATCGGGCCAGCCGTCGACGACAGTCGACACGGTGACGGCATTCGGTTCGTCGACCCCTGCCGCCTCGGCGGCGCCGAACCAGTCGTGGAACTGGTCGATCGGATCGGGAGCGACGTCGTGGAGTGCGAGACCTTCGGTCTCGTACTGGAGGCGATACTCACCGAGGTCCATTCGACGAGTGAACCCCGCGCCGGCAAGCGGCGCAAGATCCCGCCCTCTCGGTCGGCCGGTCGACCCTCGGCCGACCCATGACCGGTACCGTCGGCGGGTGCATCCACGCCTCCTCCCCGCCGTGGCGATCGGTGGACTGGCCGGCGCGACCGTGCGCTGGGCGATCACCGAGCTCGTCCCGTCGAGCACCCTGCCGTGGGCAGCCCTCATCGTCAACGTCGCCGGCAGCTTCCTGCTCGGACTCCTCGCGGCCGGCCTGACACGACGGCCGACCACACGTCGGCCCCGCGACGCAGGTGCCGGAGCGGCGCCGCC
>JAOTZB010000300.1 GCA_029861625.1 Acidimicrobiia bacterium | reverse complement strand
TGCTCGCGGGGCGCGGCTTCCCGCCGGCCGAGGCATACGAGGGTTTCGCCATGCACGAGGACGGCGTCGGGATGGCCCGCACCTTCGAGGCCGAGTTCTCCGGCGACACCGACACACCGACTCGACCGGCCGCGGGGTTCTTCGCGTGGGTCGACGGCGCACCCGCCGAGGGCTATCGCGCGCCTCGCGCCCCCGGCAGCGTCACGCTCGTACCGCGGTCGAGCGCGCCAGTGGCCGTCCTCACCGGGCCGATGGGCGCGGCGGTGGTCGGTCCCCTGGTTGAGAGCCTCGGTCGCGACGATGTGCGTGTGGTGGCCGTCGAGAACCGGTTCTTCGGCGGCAACGTCGGCGTCGCCGGTCTCCTCGTCGGCGAAGACCTCGACCGGGTGCTGCGCGACGAACCCGAGGGCCACCGCTACCTCGTGCCCGACGTGTGTCTGTCGAACGGCGCGTTCCTCGACGGACGCCGACCCGAGGATCTCCCGAGACCGGTCGAGATCGTGCCGACCGACGGCATCGCGCTGCGGGCGGCGTTGGATGGCTGACGTGATCGATCCGAACGACCCCGTCGTCGTCATTGCCGGCCGACCGAATGTCGGCAAGTCGACGCTGATGAACCGCATCATCGGTCGCCGCGAGGCCATCGTCGAGGAGCGCCCCGGCGTCACCAGGGACCGCAAGTCGGTGAGCGCCGACTGGCTCGGCCGAACGTTCACGCTGGTCGACACCGGTGGCTGGGTGGCTGCCGACGACGCCCATCTCGACGGGAAGGTGTCGCGCCAGAGCGAGCAGGCGGTCGATCAGGCCGACGTGGTCCTGTTCGTCGTCGACGGCACGGTGGGCGTCACCGAGGACGACATGCGCGTCGCCCAGCTCCTGCGTCGCACCGACGTTCCGGTGCTGCTCGTCGCCAACAAGATGGACGATGCCGGCCACGAGGCGGGCATGTGGGAGCTGTTGTCGCTCGGCATGGGCGAGCCGCACCCGGTGAGCTCGCTGCACGGGCGCGGGACCGGCGACCTGCTCGATGCCGTGATCGGACATCTCGCCGAACGGTCGGGCGAGCGCACACCGAGCGACGCCGACGGCGGCGACGAGCGGGCGCTGTCGATCGCGATCGTGGGCCGACCCAACGTCGGCAAGTCGACGCTGTTCAATCAGCTCGTCGGCACCGACCGAGCGGTGGTGCACGACCTGCCCGGCACCACTCGTGACTCCGTCGACACCATGATCGAGTCGCCGCTCGGTCGCATCCGCCTCGTCGACACGGCCGGGATGCGACGCAAGTCGAGAATCGACGAGGCCACCGAGTACTACTCGCTGGTGCGGGCGCTCGAGTCGGTCGATCGTGCCGACATCGCGTTGCTCGTCATCGACGCCACCGAGGGCATCACCCATCAGGATCAGCGACTCGCCGAGCGGGTCGACGCCGCCGGTTGTCCGGTAGCGGTCGTCTTCAACAAGTGGGAGCTGCTCGACGGCGAACAACGAGCGGACATCGACAGCCAACTCGACCGCAAGCTGCACTTCCTCTCGAAGTCGCCCGTGCTGAAGATCAGCGCCCTCACCGGAAAGGGTGTCCAGAAGCTCCTGCCGGCGTTGGAGGAGTCGATAGGGGAGTACCACAGCCGCATCCCGACCCGAGACGTCAACCGGGTAATTCGCAACGCCCAGTCGAGACATGCGGCCCCCGACGGGGCGCGGGTGCTCTACGCCGTCCAGGGCGCGGCCGAGCCGCCGACGTTCACCCTGTTCGCCAATCGTGCGTTGCCGCGCACCTACATCCGCTTCCTGGAACGGTCGTTGCGAGAGGCCTTCGACTTGGGCACGACCCCGGTGAAGATGCGGGTACGCAAGCGAGACGACTGAACCGCCCGCCCGAGCCGTAACCGGGTTGTCATCGTCTCGCCGTCGCTGACGGGTACCCTGCGGTGTCATGGAGACCCCAGTCCTCTTGGCGGTCGCGTTCATCTGCCTCATGGCAGCAGGCGTGTGGGCCCGGTCAGCCCGGCTCCGCTATCGCTTCCTGCGCCGGCTCGAAGACCAGTCGAGTGAACCGGAGGCCGATGTCGAGCGCCTTCGCGACGCCCGCACGGTGGCCAGGGCCGGCTTCCGTCGCGAGGTCCACGCGAGCTCGCTGTACTTCTTGTTGTCGGTCGCCAGCTTCTTCGTCGCCGTTGTCGATGACCGCAGTTATGTCGCGCTGTTCGCATTGGTCGCATTGCCGGCCATCATCTCGTTGCTGTGGGGTCGAAACGCGGTCATCGAGGCCCGAGCGTGGCAGGCCCGCTACGAGCTCGAGCGGCGAGCCGAGGAAGCACTCGAACAAGAAGACCTCGCGCCCAAGGCCTGGGCGGCGCGCCTCGCGCCCGACGAGTTGCCCGACTTCTCCGGTTTCGAGGTCGGACGCGTCTACCAGGCGGGCTCGGGGCTCATGGCCGGTGACTTCTTCGACATCTTCCGGGTGGCACCGACCCGGCTGGCGGCGGTCATCGGCGACGTCTCGGGGCACGGCGTCGAGTCGTCGATCTCGGCCTTCCAGGCCAAGTACCTCCTCCGCGTGTACCTGCGTCAGTTCCGTGACCCGGCCCAGGCCTTGGAAGAGCTGAACCGCACGATGAGCGACACCGATCGCACCGAGGAGTTCATCTCGCTGGTGGTCGTGGTGTTCGACACCGAAGCCGGGACGCTGCGCTACGCATCGGCCGGGCACCCCGCCTCTCTGCTGTGGCACGAGCGCGAGGTGCAGCCGTTGCGCGCCACCGGGCCGCTGTTGATGCTCGACCCGAAGGGGTCGTACTACAGCCGCGAGATCAGCCTGAAGATGGACGACACCATCTTGATGTACACCGACGGGCTCTCCGAGGTCCGCCACAACGACGAGCAGTTCGGCGAGGAACGGATCGCCACGGTGATGCGCCGCGACCCGGGCATCGCCCCCGACGTGTTGTGCAAGTCGCTGCTCGAGGTCGCCCGCGACTATGCCGCCGGCCCGATCCACGACGATGTCGCCATCATGGCGATCCGGCGCAACTGATCGGCCCGGCCACGATGCCGTGGTGCGAACCCTGCGACAAGTTCTACAACCCGAACACTGTCTCGGGTGACGGTTCGTGCCCGTCGTGTGGCACCAAGATCGATGCTCCGGCCGTCGTCGTTGCCAGCAACCGGATCCCGTGGCACTTCTGGCTCCTGGCGGCCGCAGCCGGGATCTATCTCGGGTGGCGGGCGGTCCAGGGGGTCGTGGCGCTGCTCGGCCTGTTCTGACCCGGATCTCGGGCCGGGAACCGGATACGGGGAGATAAGGTGATCGCTCACAGACGGGCTGTGGCGCAGCTTGGTTAGCGCGTCGGTCTGGGGGACCGAAGGTCGGAGGTTCAAATCCTCTCAGCCCGACAGACAACACCGCAGGTCGTCATTCACACCAAGAAGTAGCTCGTCTCGGCCGACGTTCGAGCCTGATGCCGCGACAGTCACACTTCGCGTGTCGAATGGCGCAAGGTGCAAAGCGGGTGATGGGCACGAGGGCCGGGATCAGCCCCCGGGCAGCATGGTGAGGAGCATGATGCTCGGCTCCAACGCTCGCACCGAGTGGGGGAGCTTGGCGGGCATTCGAATCCAAGCACCGGGGTCCGCGGTTACCTCTTCGGATCCCAGCGTCAGGTGGAGGCGACCTCGCATGACCTGCACTACAACCGGGACAGCCGCAGTGTGCTCTGTCAGCTCTTGGCCGGCGTCGAGTGCGAACACGACGAGCCGGAGCCGCTCGTCCTTGTAGAGCACACGGCTGAGGGTCCCGTCCAGCGGGATCTCGACCCCGCTGGTGATGTCGGTGAATATGGTCGCGCCATCGCTCATAGGGTCCACCGTACGGGCACCCACCCAGCGAACCCGAAGTGGAGCAGATGGTGAGGGCAGGCGAGCCTGGGGGCGCGCATTTCGAGCGCGTCGGACCGTGGCAGCGGCGGACCGAACGTCCAGGTGATCCGCCCTGGCATTCGAGCCGTTGATGGTCAAGAACGTGTGGTCAAGTCACACGGGTGAATCGCCCCGGGTCTGGTGGAGGTTCTGTGCGCCGGATCACGCCCTCATGTTCTTGATTGCGGCCATTGCCAGATCGTGCGCCTTGAGCGCGAGGGTGGTCGACGTCTCCAAGACGCGAGACACTTCCGCACTTCGTCGCTGGGCATCGGCCGGCGTCGAACCTCGGAGGTCCTGCAAGCGGGCCACACCGGTCTCGAGTTGGTCGACGCATTGCGACAGAAGCCTTTCGTCTTCGATCGTCGGCCGACCGACAGGCGGTACGTTCGCGCTCCGCAGCAACTTCTTCAGTTTCGCCACGGCGGTCGCCAGCTCGTGCTGCGCTCCGGCGATCGAGTCTTGGAGGGCAACGACTTGCGCCTCCCACGCCTGGTGAGCCTTGCTATACGACGCCATGGCCTTGTCAAACTCTTCCTGCCCAGGGAAGTCGGGGCGGACTGGCCGGGGCGGCTCCGCTGCCAGTTGATCCTCGAGCTGAGCAACGAGTGTCGCAATCAGCTCGGTCAGCGCCTTGATGGTCCCCGATATCGCCGACAGGCTCGACTTGATCGTCTCCGACGTCTCGAGCTGAGTCGTTCCTCTGCTGAACAACATCTCGACCTCCTCCGCCTCCGGGCCGAAAACACGACACCGACGCGGGGCGACTG
>JAOTZB010000299.1 GCA_029861625.1 Acidimicrobiia bacterium | reverse complement strand
GATGGGCGAGACGAGCATCACAACGAACACCGCTGCGGTGGAAGCGACGTACAGCTGCTTGGCCGGATTCGCGTCGGCGCCCGCCCGCAGCTCCCTGCGCACCCATTCCACCGTGAGCCAGCCCGCCACCACCCCAGCGATCGGCAACAACACCAGGGCAACGGGGCGCAGGTCGGTGAGCACCTCCAGCGCGTCGCGGTTGTGACCGGCGAGGCCGGCCTCGACGATGCGATCGGGTGTCGCCGTGTCGGCGGCGGCGAACACCGCGGCCCCGATGAGCCACGACAACAGGAGCGCCCGTTCCAGCCGACCGTCGGACTCGCCGACCTTCCGGCCGTAGATCTGCACGATGCCGTAACGCTGGAACAGCGTGTGGACGGCATTCCACAACCCGCCGACGATAGCGAGGGTCACGAAGCTGACGTTGAAGGTGACGAACACCGCGACGGCGAACACCAACGGACTCCAGGTGAAGATCCGCCTGCGGACAGCGAACTGCTCGGCATCGCCGTAAACCAGCGCCAACGTGAGCGGCTGATGCGTGAAGGAGAACAACAATGTCGCCGACATCAACACCTGGGTTGCGTCGCCGCGGCCCGACGCCAGGAACGCCGCGATCGCGAACGGCACCCACGAGAATGCGATCGCTGCGTCGGTGCCCGCATCGTGTATCCAGCGCGGCGTCCGACGACGGGTCGACGGGACGGCAACGGCGGTCACGTCGACGAGGGCCTAGGCGGTGGGTTCCCAGCCCGCGAGGTCGTCGAGGCGGTCGTCGTTCGAGAACATCTCGACGATTGGGACGTCGACACCGATCCGCTTCTGCAGACGGTTGACCTCCAGCTCCTGATTCCAGAGCACGAGGCTGACGACCAGCCCGTTCTGACCGGCGCGAGCGGTACGGCCTGAGCGGTGTAGATAGGTCTTGTGGTCCTGGGGCGGGTCGTAGTGCACGACGACATCGATGTCGTCGACATGAATGCCCCTGGCCGCGACATCGGTCGCGATCATCGTCGGCGTCTTGCCCGTGGAGAAGTCGGCAAGTGCCCGCTCGCGGTAGTTCTGGCGGAGATCACCGTGGATGGCCGTCGCGTTGTGGCCGAGATCGATGAGCTTCCCGGCCAGGCGACTCGCCTGATGCTTCGTGTTGGTGAACACGAGGCATCGGTTCGCCGAGTCGGCAATGCGGCCGAGCACCTTCACCTTGTCCATCTCGTGCACCGTGACGAAACGATGTGTCATCTCGTCGACGGTCACCTGCTTCGACTCGACCTCGTGCATGGCCGGATCGGTCTGATAGCGGCGGATGAGACCATCGACGGCACCGTCGAGCGTGGCCGAGAAGAGGAGCGTCTGGTGATCGCCGTCGATTCGGCGAAGGATCCATTCGACCTGGGGCAGGAAGCCCATGTCGGCCATGCGGTCGGCCTCGTCGACGATGACGCGCTCGACATCGGCGACGAACACCTCTTTGCGGTCGAGCAGGTCGATCATGCGGCCGGGCGTCGCGACGACCATGTCGACGCCCTTGTGCAGCTTCTTGATCTGCTTCTCGATGTCGGAACCGCCGTAGATGGCCTCGACCGTGAGATCGCGCGTGGCAGCGATGTCGACCAGTTCGTCGCGCACCTGGAGTGCGAGCTCGCGGGTCGGAACCAACACCAGCGCAGTCGGGCGGCGCGACGACGCCTTCTTGAGCCCGTCGAGCGCCGGAAGTCCGAATGCGAGCGTCTTGCCCGACCCGGTCTTGGCCTTCCCGCAGACGTCGCGGCCGGCGAGTGCGTCGGGAATGGTGAGGGCCTGAACCGGGAACGCCGTGAAGATGCCACGGCACTCGAGCTCTGCGCAGAAGTCGTCGGCGACGCCGAGCTCGGAAAAGGTGACCGGCACCAGATCGGGCTCGGTCGCGATATCAGTGGAAGTCATGTGATCCGTGGCGAGAAGTGGAAGGGGGGAAAATGCGCCGTTGACCAGGGTACCCAAGCATTGGCCTCACCCCGCGACTCATCCCTCCGGGGTGGCTCGTACCCTTCCGTCGGCGACGACCACACCCTCGACCCGCAGCCGTTCGGCCTGTTCGATCTCGTGACCGGGAACGAGGCGTCCGGCTGCGTTCACGACCCGCCACCAGGGGTAGCCCTCGTGACGTTTCAGGAAGGTTCCCACCGCCCGTGCCGCGCCCGGATACCCGGCCTCGGCCGCGACGTCGCCATAGGAGATGACATCGCCGGACTCGAGCCCCTCGAGCACGCGAGCCACTGCTGCGTCGAACGGGGTCGGCGCATCCACCCTCAGGCCCAGTCGATCGCGACCAGGTCGACCGGTGCGGACAGGCCCTTGATGCTGGCCGTACCCATGGGAACCGCCACAGTGTTCACCATCAGCGACGACACGATGTCGGCCGGGGCGATCACCTTGCCGGGAGGCGCAATGTCGCAGAGCCGAGCGGCGAGGTTCACGGCGAGGCCGATGTAGTCGTCGCCCTCGAACATCATCACCGGGCCCACTGCTATGCCGGCACGGAGTGGTAGCGGCGACGCGCAGTCCGAGATGCGGTGCTGGATGTCGACGACGGCCTCGACGAGCGGCTCGCGTTCGATCGACACGAGCATCGCGCCGTCGCCGAGCCATTTCGCGACCCGGACGGCCCGGCGGGCCGAGACATCACGAACCGCCGCCCTGAATCGTGCGAGCACCTTGACCGCCTCGGCATCGCCGTGCTCCTCGGTGAAGCGCGTGAAGCCCGAGAGGTCGATGAACCCGAAGGTGCGCTCGACGCGGGTGTCGTACACGCTCCCCGCGCTCGTCACCGTCGTATCGGTCACGGCATCCACCGGCTCAACCTACCCAACCTGGCACCCGAGCCGGGTGGTATTGGCGTCAGTCGTCGACAGGCGTGCCGACGGCAGCCGCTTCGGGTTCGTCGTGCCCGGCATCGCCGGGTTCGTCGTCGAGATCGGCGTCGTCCTCGTCGGCCGCGATCGCGTCGCTCGAGAGCTCGTCGGGTGAACGCCGACCGGTCGCGATCGCGGCGATCGACGCCAACAGCACCACCCCGAACACCCACAGATTCACTCGGAGACCGAAGACCTGGCTGGCCGTGTCGATGCGCAGCGCCTCGATCCACAGCCGACCCGCTGCGTATCCACCGGTGTAGACCGCGAAGACCCGACCCGGACGAAGCACGTTTCGACGGTCGATCCACAAGATGAACCCGACGAGCGCGAGGTTCCAGAGCGACTCATAGAGGAACGTCGGATGGAACGTTGCGTCGTCGGGGTAGGCCGCGACCCTGTTCTCAGGGTCGATCTCGATCGCCCACGGGAGGTCGCTGGGCTTGCCGAACAGCTCCTGGTTCCACCAGTTGCCCCATCGACCGATGGCCTGCGCGAGCGGGATCGCCGGCGCCGCGGCATCGAGCACAGTGGTCATCGGAACCTCGTGCCGGCGTGCGACCCAGTAGCTGCCCGCAACGCCGAACGCTATGCCGCCGAGGATCCCGAGACCACCTTCCCAGATGTAGAACGCCTCGATCCACCGACCCTGGAACGACTTCCAGTCGGTGATGACGTGATAGGCCCGGGCCCCGACGAGACCGAGCGGCACTGCGACCATGGCGATGGTGGTGCCGACGTCGGGATTGACTCCTCGGGATTCGAGACGTTTGCTGAACAGCCAGACGGCGGCGAGGACGCCGAGACCGATCATGACGCCATAGGCGCGCAGGTCGAGCGGTCCGAGCTCGAGCACGCTCTCGCTGGGGCTCGGAATCGAAGCGATCACGCTGCCACAACCCTGGTCGAGCCTCGGGGATTCCTCATCAACGCGACCGTAGCTGGTCGATCGAAGGCATCATCATCGCCGCTGCGCCCGCGCATGCCGCCCGCTCGAATGACTGTGCCTTCGGCAGGATCTGATCGGCGTAGAAGGCGGCTGTCAACAGCTTGGCTTCGAGGTACTCGCGGTCGTAGCCGTCGGGCTGCTCGCCGAGAAGGCGGATCGCGGCCAGCGCGGAACGGGCATGCATCCACCCGCCGATGACGGTGCCGAGCTGGTGCAGGAACGGTGTTGCCCCGGCGAACGCGTCGAGTGGCGCGTCACGACCGGCGGCGAAGAAGGCAACCGAGCGCCGAACCGAGTCGACGCCCTCGGCCAGCGCCGACCGGATCGCCGCCACGGGTTCGCCGGCGGCGGCCAGATCGTCGTCGAGGCCGGTCATCTCGTCGAGAAGGTCGGCGATGGCGGCGCCGCCGGCCAGCGGGAGCTTCCGCCCGACGAGATCCATCGCCTGGATGCCGTTGGTGCCCTCGTAGATCGGGGCTATGCGGGCATCGCGGAAGTGCTGGGCGACCCCGGTCTCCTCGATGTACCCCATGCCGCCGTGAATCTGGATCGCCAACGAGGTGAGATCGAAGCCGACATCGGTGGTCCACGCCTTCGAAACGGGCGTGAGCAGCCCGGCCAACGCGTCGGAGCGCTCGCGAGCCTGCTGGTCGCCGTGGTGCGTGGCGACATCGATGGCGGCCGCGTTGAGCAGGCACAGACCCCGCATCGCCTCGATGTAGCTGCGCATCGTGATCAACATGCGTCGAACGTCGGGGTGCTCGACGATCGCGGCCGGACCGGCGGCACCGCCGATGGCATGCCCCTGAACCCGCTCGATCGCGTAGTCGACGGCCTGCTGGTAGGCCCGCTCGCCGAGC
>JAOTZB010000298.1 GCA_029861625.1 Acidimicrobiia bacterium | reverse complement strand
GTGGTCTCGGTCGGCCGGCCCGAACGCGACGCCAAGCTTGCTGCTCGATGCCACGTTCGTCGCCATGGCGACCGCCATGCGGGCGTCGATCAGGTCGGCGGGAGCCATGTCGCGGGAAGGGACGACGATGAGCACGCGTTCGAAGTCGGAGCGGGGTAGCACGGCGACGGCGATCGGCCGATCGGTGGCGGCTGCGATCTCGTCGCTGGACGCCCCGAGCAGGTAGCTGCGGAAGTTGCGGGGGCCCGGCCACGTCAGCAGCACGAGGGAGGCGTCATGTTCCAATGCGTATCTGTCCACCCCGCCGGCCACCGAGCGGTCGACGCGCAGTTCGGGGTCACCGGTCAGACCCAAACCGCGCAGCATCGTCCGCATCGACGCGACCTCACTTCGGCTTTGCTCCAACGAGTCGGGGTCGTCGGTGACGGCGACGCTCAGGGGAAGGATGACGCCGCCGTCAGGGCCGGCGGTCGCGCCGGCCAGCCACAGACTGTTGGCGAGCGTCTCGACCGGCTGCAGCGGGACGACGACGGTTTGCCCCAACCGACGTTCGCTCATCGCGGCGGGCACCACCTTCGGCGCGAAGTACGACGACCCGAGGCTCGACACAAACAGGCTGACGACGATCACGATCATCACGGCGTTGACGACCTCGTCACCGTACAGTCCGGCCTCCAGCCCGATGATCGTCGACGCCAGCGTGGCCGCCGCCTGCGCCGCCGACAGGCTGAACATCAACCCGACCTCCGCCGTGCTGAAGTGGTTGACCCGACCGGTGATCCACGCCGCGGCGGCCTTCCCGACGATCAGGGCAACCGAGAGACCTAGCGCAAGACGCAAGGTCGGTCCCGAGAACATGACGCTCGGGTCGACGAGTAGGCCGACCGAGATCAGGAACGCCGGGATGAACAAGGCGTTGCCGAAGAAGTCGGTGCGTGCCATCAGCTGGCTGTTGTTGGGAATCAAGCTGTTCAGTCCCAGCCCGGCGAAGAACGCACCGATCAACGGCTCGATCCCAACAGCGTCGGCGATCACCGCCGCCGAGGTGAACCCGGCGATCACCATCATGAAGCGCAGCTCGCGCTCCTGGCCGAGCCCAGCGAAGAACCAGCGGGTGATCGCCGGCAGCACCAAGATGCAGTATGCGGCGACAACGATCAGTCCGCCGACGATCTCGGCCATCAACACCAGCGTCGACTCGTCGCCCGTCTCCGACCCGACGATCAACGCGAGCGCCACCAGACCGATCGTGTCGGTGATCGAGCTCGCACCGACCGTTGCCGCCATCGACGGGTTGCGCGTCAAGCCGTACTGGGTGATCACGCCGTAGCTGACCAGCGTGAACGACGCCCAGAACGAACCGATCAACACCGCCGTCTTGCCGTCGTACCCCTGCGACGCCGCCACCAGCCAACCGAGCACCCACGGGATGGCCGCCGTGATCAACCCGAACTGGACCGTGACCGACCGATACCTGCTCAGCGTCTTCATGTCCAGGTTGAGGCCCGCCAGGAAGATCAGATAGAGCACGCCGATGTCACCGAAGGCCTCGATCCCTTCCGTGCTCTCGAGCACTCCGAGCATGTTCGGTCCGATCAGCGCGCCGCCGATCAACAGCCCGATCAGCCCAGGCAGCCGAAGCTTCTGCGCGATCAGCGGCCCAAAGATGATGATCAGCGCGATCACCATGAACCCGAACGCTGGCTCACTTCGAATAGATGCAGCAATCATCCCGATACTCCCCCTGCTCCCGAGCCTCGATCACGCCCCGACTCGCTGACCGATGAAGTCTGCCGCGCCACCGGTAGGCGCAACCAACCACAACGTGATCTCTGCCCTCTCGGCCGCTGCTCGCGGCCGACCAGGAACCCCACGATCTGCGTAATCACATCCACATCAACACACGCCGCCGGAATCGCGGAGTAGTTCGTGAGTCGACAGCTTCCTTCGACGCGACTACATCCGCAGCCACGGCGCCCGTTCGATCTTCCGGGCGGCCCTCGAGCCGAGTCGACACGGATCATCGACGATCGAGACAAGCGTCCGGCAGTCCCAACCTGCCGGTTGTGGGCACGCATATCGCCATAGCATCTGCGCCCCCGCCGGTAGCGCAGTTCGGCACGAATCGCTCTGGTGATCCCGATCGGAGTCGCTCGATAATCGCGACCCGGAACGCTCATGCCCACGACGATGCTCCGGTGGCGGTCCTCGGAACAGCTTCGGGCTGACGGCCCGAAGGTCACCTCGATCTGGGAACCGGATACGTCCGGTGGGTCGGGCAGCACCGACGCGAAACCCCAGGTACTCCTGCTCGGCCACACCACGTCAGCGCTCGGCGTTCGACCATCCAAGAGGTCGTGTGACTGCGCTGTACAACAGCTGCTGTTGTACAGCGGGCCGAAAACGGCGAGAGGCCCTCCCCGACGAAGACGTCGGAAGGGCCTCTGACCTGGTATTTCGTTGGTGGCGGGGGCAGGATTTGAACCTGCGACCTTCGGGTTATGAGTCGAAACCCGTCGATCACGCGCCACCTGGTCAGCGCACATCTTGCCTGTTCAACGCAGGTTCTCTCCTCCCGCTGTTCCCCTGTATTCCCCGTTGTCTACCGGGGTGCTGGTACATGGCTCTCGTCGGAAGCTCGGTCGGTTCCCGCACGTCGCCGGCAGTCGTCGCGCGACCGGGGAACGAGCGTCAGGCGGTGGCCGGCTCGGATCCGCGACGGCGGTTGACCGCCTTATCGATCTCGACGAGGACCGGCGCGATGAGCGAGAGGCCGATGATCAGTGCCCATTGGGCCCCGGTGAGCGGGGTGGTGTCGAGTGCTCGCTGGAACATCGGGAGTTCGATGGCCGTCCAGGTGAGGAACCAGCCGAACATGATCCAGCCGAGGTACGGGAACAACGGCCCCGCCCACGCCGGCTGATGTTTGCGTCGCATCGTCAGACCGAGGTTGACAGCGCTGAGAGCGACGACGCCGAAGGCCATGGTCATCGCGATCGACGGGTCGGTTGTGCTGGGCTCGTCGGGGCCCCATGACAGCACCGCCAGTGCGCCGCCGGCGACGATCAGCCCGTTGACGAGCCAGCGGATGACCGAGCCTTGGTTGACCATGCGGGTGCCGGGCGGCCTGGGCGGCTGGTCCATCACGCCGGGGTCGGCGATGTCGGTGATGAAGCCGACCACGATCGTCGACACGACGAAGAACTTGCAGAACAGCAGCATCAACGGGAAGAGCGCGACACCCTCGTTGACGTTGAAGATCGTCGCCCACAGCATCAGCTGAAGCACCGCCGATAGCACTGTGAGCTGCAGGCGGACGTAGGAGGAGATCCGCCGGTAGATGTCCCGGCCGAGCTCGACCGCCCGGACGAGGGTGGCGAAGTTGTCGTCGGTAAGGATCATCTTGGCGGCCTGTTTGGAGACCTCCGAGCCGCTGCCCATCGCGACGCCGATGTCGGCCTGTTTGAGGGCGGCGGCGTCGTTGACCGCGTCGCCGGTCATCGCGACGACCTCGCCGGCTTCCTGCATCAGCGCGGCGAGGCGGACCTTGTCCTCGGGCGCGACACGGCCGAACACGTGGAGTTCGGGGAGCTGTTCGACGACGTCGGCGTCGGGCATGCGGGCGAAGTCGACGCCTTTGATCACGCCGGGTCCGAGGCCGAGGTCGTCGGCGATCGCCCTGGCGGTGACGGTGTGGTCGCCGGTGATCATGCGCACGTCGATACCGGCGTGGAGGGCGACATGGACCGCCTCTTTGGCCGAGTCTCGGAGCGGGTCGATGATGCCGACCAGCGAGATCATCACCAGGTTCGACACGAGCGGCATCGGGTCGTCGAGCGCGGCGGCCATCTCGCTGTCGTCGAGCATGCGGACGGCGAAGGACAGCACGCGCAGCCCGCCTTCGGACAGTCGTCGGTTGGCGGCGACGATCTCGTCGCGCACCTCCTCGATCGGTACCAGCTCGCCGTGCCAGAGGGCGCGGTCGCAACGGCTGAGCACGACGTCGGGGGCGCCCTTGATGCTGGCGAAACCCGGTGCGTCGAGGATCTCGCCGGCCAGCCATGCGGGCCGGTCATGGAACGTCGCCATGAACTTGTACGCCGAGTCGAACGGCACCTCGGCGCGGCGGGGAAGCTCGCGCCTGGTCTCCTCGGCGTCAACACCGATCTTGGCGGCGAGCACGACGAGCGCGACCTCGGTCGGGTCGCCGATGATCGTCTCGTCGGCGGCGACGGTGGCGTCGGAGCACAGTGTCAGCCCGAGCGCGAGCCGGCGGAAGTCGGGTGAGTCGCCGCCGGCGACGCGCAGGATCGCTCCGGTTGTCTGGTAGCCGCTGCCCTCGATCTTGAACCACTCGCCGCCGGTGAGCATCGACGTTGCGGTCATCGCGTTCATCGTCAGCGTGCCGGTCTTGTCGCTGTTGATCACCGTCGTCCCGCCGAGGGTCTCGACGTCGGTGAGCGACTTGACGACCGCCTGTTCCTCCGCGAGGCGACTCGATCCCGACGACAGCATCAACTGCACGAACGTCGGGAGCCCGGTCGGGATCGCTGCGATCGCCGTGGAAATGCACAGCAAGATCAGCGTCTCGCTGTCCTGGCCGCGGGCGATGCCGAAGATCGCGATGATCGCCACCGCCGCCCACGCCACCGCGCCGAACACCTTGGTCAGTCCGTCGAGCTCCTGCTGGAGCGGCGACTTCGAGCGCTGGACCGCGGTCACCATGTCG
>JAOTZB010000297.1 GCA_029861625.1 Acidimicrobiia bacterium | reverse complement strand
CTGTTCGACGAGGACGCGCGTCGTGTCGCGGGCCACGGCTATCTCGGGTCGAAACGAGGCGGGTCGGGCGCTGCGTGAGGTTGGTGCGACGATCACTACTGAGCGGGGGAGCAGCTCATCGGCCTGGACGACGACGCCGTAGCGCACGCCTTGTTGCTCGTGGCCTACACCCTTTGGAGTTCGGAACCGGAAGACCTCACCCCGGCGCACGTAGTGACTCCATGAGTGCGGCGACGGCGAGCATCTCCTCGCGGTCGGCCTCATCGGCCTCGAGTGCCGCTGCTTCGGCGGCGAGATCTCGCCCTCGCCGTAGTCGAGCTGCAGAGGCAAGCAGCGAGGATCGGATTGCCTCGGATCGGGTCAGCCCAGACGATTCGAGCGTTTGCAGGGCCCGTTCGGTCTCCTCATCGAGTCGGACAGAGATTGCTTTGGCCATGCAATGAGTATGACGAAATGTGATACATTCTGCAACCTTGCTAGGCGTGATGAGCCGGCTCTGTCGCCGAATGGTGGTAGCGGGCCCGGTACTGGTCCTTTTTCGACTGTTGTGAGCGTGCCGGTCAGGATTGTTGACGCTGATCAGGCCGCTGCGAGTACCGACGGAAGAGAGAGACATCGCGCACGAACGAGTTACCGGCTCCTTTGCCAGGTTGCGCAGATCGCAAAGCCGACCGCTGCGGCCACGCCGATGGATCCGAGGACCAGCAGGAGGATCCCAGGGGGTTTTCGCGCGCCGGGTTTGGTCTCCTCTGAGATGGAGAAGGTTGCGGCGCCGGTGATCGGGTGGTCGTCGGCGGCCTGGGCGAACCATCGCAGTTGGTAGTTCCCGGTGTCGGTGAGGGCATTGAAGGCGAGGATGACGGAGTACTCGTCTGGAGTGGTGAGGTCTCTCGGAATTCGTTCGCCGTCGGGTCCGAGGAGCTCGACTCGCGGGTCGGTGGCCGCTTGGGAGACGCCCGGGGGTGGCGCCACCTTCTGGATGGAGATCCCCGTTCAGCCGAACTCGGAGTCGACCGCGACCTCTCGGCCGCTGTTGTCGCCGGTAAGCGCACCCGCCGTCTCGGCGACCTCATCGGACCCGTAGGAACGGGTCGAGTCGTCCTGTGGATCACCGGGTTGATCAGCCAGTTTCGACGGCACCGTTGCGTTGATCGACCGGTGGCCGCGCTTCAGAGGCTCTGCGCCGGCCTCCGGTCAGATCACTTCGGCCAGCTGAGCGAGAGCTGCCGCCAGGCGTAGACGTTCGTGGTCCGCTTCGACGCCGAGTTCGTAGTGGCCTCGTCGCAGGTTCTGGATGAATGCGTGACCCCGGATCACGATCGACGCGGTCCGATCGGTTCGTAGACCTCGCATCGGCCGGAGTCTTGCTTTGAGACGCCCATGGTCGTTCTCGATCCGGTTGTTCGCGTACTGCTCGGTGTCGTGAGCCGCTTCGGGGATCAGCTCATCGATCACGCGAAGCAACGGTGCAGCCAGATCGGTGGTGACCTCACTTGGGCGTCCGTGGCTCACCAACGCCGACTCGAAGAACGTCTGGGCTGCAGCGGTGTTGCGTCGTTTCGACACGTACACGTCGATGACTTGGCCGTGCTGGTCGACGGCCCGGTACACGTAGCGCCAGCCGCCTGCGACCTTGACGTAGGTCTCGTCGACGAACCACCGGTCGCCCACGGCATGGCGGCATGGTCGGGCGGCGTCGATGAGTAGCGGGGTGAAGCGTTGGACCCATCGGTAGATGGTGACGTGGTCGACTTCGATGCCGCGTTCTGCGAGGAGTTCCTCGACGTCGCGGTAGGACAGGCCGTAGCGGAGGTACCAGCGCACGGCCAGCAAGATCACCTCGGGCGGGAACCGGTACCCGGCAAACGGAGCGGACTCAGCAGGGCTACGACGATTCACCCGGACACGCTTCCCGCTCCGGACCCGATCCGTCAACGCAACAGTGCCGCTGCGAATGCGTCGGTACGCTCGCGCGTCGAATGAACGCCGTGGTCGTGTTGCTGTTGATTCTGTTGATGGTCGCGTTCAACGCGCTGTACGTCGCCGCGGAGTTCGCCACGGTCGGTTCTCGGCGCTCGCGCATCCAGGAGACGGCCGAGGCGGGGAGCGGACCGGCCAAGGGCCTCCTGGCGATCCTCCAGGACCCGAAGCGGCTCGACAACTACGTCGCGGCCTGCCAGATCGGCATCACCCTGTCCAGCCTCGTCGCCGGTGCCTACGGTCAGGCCCAGCTGATCCCGCTCTTCGAGGACCAGTTCGGGAGCGCCAGCCCTGCGGTCGCCGTCGTCGTCGTGCTGATGTTCATCACCGCGCTCCAGGTCGTGCTCGGCGAGCTGCTGCCCAAGACCGTGGCGTTGCGGTATCCCGAGACGTTGGCGATCGCAACGCTCACGCCGATGCGGATCAGCCAATGGCTGCTGCGGCCGCTGGTCGCGGTCTTCAACGGCTCGGCCTTCGCCATCATGGGGCGGCTCGGGCTCCACATCGACCACTCCCACTCCCACGTGCACTCGCCGACCGAGCTCGCCGGCCTCTACCAGGAGAGCGCGGCCGGCGGGCTGATCGACTCCGCCGAGCGTGAGATGCTGGCCGGCGCCTTGTCGGTCACCAACCGGCTCGTACGCGAGATCATGACGCCGCGTCGCCGACTCCTCACGATCGAGGCATCGACCCAGATCGCCGATGCGCTGGCCGAGCTGTCCGCCAGCCCGCACTCCCGCTTCCCCGTCACCGAGGCCGGCGAGGAGATCGTCGGTCTCGTCGCCCTCCGCGACCTCTTCGTCGCCAGCGAGCAGTCGAGTGGGGCGACGGTCGCCGACGTCGCCGAGGAGCCGATGATCGTCAGCGAGGTGTTCCCGGTGCCGGCGCTGATGAACACCTTCTCCCAGCAGGGCATCCACGTGGCGATGGTGGTGAACGAGTTCGGCTCGATCTCTGGCATGGTCACTCGCGAGGACGCCATCGAGGAGATCCTGGGCGAGCTCAATGACGAGTTCGACGTCGAGCCCGACCCGATCACGATCACCGGATCCTCGGTGTCGGTCCGGGGTGATGTGCTGCTGACTGTCCTCAACGAGCGTTTCGAGCTGGCCCTCCCCGACGACCGGGTCGACACCGTCAGCGGCTACGTGTGGCATCACCTCGGGCGGCTCCCCGTGGTTGGCGACACGGTGCCGCTCGTCACCAGGGCGCCTCTCGCCGCAGCCGAGAGCACCGACGGCCGTGCTCCGTCCGATCTGCCACTCCGGGTCGACTCGGTCGACGGCACCCTCGTCGACCGAGTCAGCTTCACCCTCCCCGCCGGCGGAACCGACGAGGACCCGACATGAGCGTGAACGTGCTCGCCGTGGACCTCGTGACCGGCGTGATCGTTCCCATCGTCGCCGTTGTCGCCCTGGTGGCGGTCAATGGCGTGTTCGTCGCCGCCGAATTCGCGCTCGTCGGCAGTCGTCGTTCGCGCATCGACGCTCTGGCCAACGACGGCAACCGTGGTGCCCGCTGGCTCCTCAAGGTCTTCGATCGTCCCACCGGCAAGGACGGCTACATCGCCGTGGCCCAGCTCGGCATCACGCTCGCGTCCATCGGCCTCGGCATGTACGGCGAGCCCGCCATCGCCCACTGGCTCTACGACCCCTTCGAATCGCTCGGACTGTCGGAGGGGGCTGCGCACACCGTCGGGTTCCTGGTGGCACTCAGCATCATCACGTACCTGCACGTCGTGTTCGGTGAGATGATCCCGAAGGCCTTGGCGCTGTCCACACCCGAAGGCACCAGCCTGCGGGTCAACCCTGTAATGCGGACCTTCAGCGTCCTCTTCCGGCCGGCGGTCGCGTTCCTCAATTGGATCGCGCTGTCACTCATGCGTGTGCTCCGTATCCCGGAACCGGACGAAACACGATCACTCCACAGTTCCGAGGAACTGGCGATCGTCACCGACGAGTCTGCCGACAGCGGTCAGCTCCCGGAGCTCCAGCGCGAGATCATCCACAACATCTTCGAGCTCGAGGCCCTCACCGCCGAGGAGCTGATGACCTCGCGCAGCCACATCGAGGCGATCGAACACGATGCCGGCCGAGCCGACATCGCCGCCCGGATCCGGGCGTCGACCACGTCGCGCTATCCGGTCTTCGTCGACGATCTGGATGGCGTCATCGGGCTCCTGCACGTGAAGGACTTCGTGCGGGCGAGCCAGTCCGGCGACCCCATCGACCCCACCAGTCTCGTCCGCCGTCTGCCGACCGTGGCCGGCAACACCGCTGCCGATGTGCTCCTCGCTCGATTCAAGAACGAGCGGGTCCATGCGGCGCTCGTGGTCAACGAGCTCGGCAGCACGATCGGGCTCGTCACGCTCGACGACATCATCTCTGAGGTCCTCGACGATCCCGCCGGCGACCACGACCTCTTCGCGATCGTGCACGACGACGGATCGGTGACGCTCGATGGCGAGACGACTCTCACCGAGCTGGCCGAGGACCACGGCTTCGCCTTCCAGCACCAGGCGGTCACGACACTCGCCGGCCTCGTCCTGGCCGAGACCGGCACGTTGCCCGGCGTCGGCGATCAGGTCGAGGTCCAGGGCCACGAGCTCACCGTCGAGGGCATCGACGACTACAAGCTGACCCAGGTCCGGATCGGCCGGCTCGGATTGCCTGCTGGGGCACCCGAGTCCGTCGACCACCCTCCGGCCGACTAGCTGTATTGCCCGGGTTCGTCGCGGGGCGACCGACACCG
>JAOTZB010000041.1 GCA_029861625.1 Acidimicrobiia bacterium | reverse complement strand
GCTCGGCGCGACACCGTCCGTGTCAGCCCGGTGCTCCATGGTCGCCGTGTCTCACTTCGGCCGCTCGAGGCCCACGACTTCCGGGCGTGGCAGGAGGTTCGGCGCCGCAACGTCGTGTGGCTCACCAAATGGGAGCCGCAACGGCTCGCCGGTCAGCCCGACACCGTCGAGAACCGCGAGGCCTTCGGTGTGCGGTGCGCGTCGCGGGCCCGGGAACGCCAGCTCGGCACGGGTTACGGATTCGGTGTGTTCGCGCACGGCGTCTACATCGGCGAGATGAACCTCAACTCGATCCAGCGGGGGCCGTTCCAGAGCTGCTACGTCGGGTACTGGATCGACGAGAAGTACGCCGGCAACGCTTACGTGCCCGAGGCGCTGGTCTGCGCGATCAAGTTCGCGTTCGAGGAGCTGCGGCTCCACCGGGTCCAGATCGCGATCATTCCCCGGAACGTCGCCAGCCGCCGCGTCGTCGAGAAGCTCGGAATCCGCTACGAGGGAACGGCAGAGCGTTATCTCGAGATCAACGGGGTGTGGGAGGACCACATGCGCTTCGCGGTGACCGCCGAGGAGTGGCAGGTTCGCGGTCCGGCCTGGGAACAGGCGTGGATCGAACCGGACGACTGACCGGGTCGGTCAGTCCTTCCCGCTGATCCTGGTCCGGAGCTCGGTGACGAGATTCTGGAACTCGGGCTCGTGCATGCTCCAGAGCTGCGGCTCGAGCTCGTGGTCGACAGCCGCTTCGGACCCGGTGATCTCGGCCAGGCGGAGAATCGATCCCTTCGTGCGGGCGACCAGCTCGCGCGGGAACGACGCGGCCCGGCCTGCGAGCTCGTGGGCCCGAGCGAGGAGCTGGTCGTCGTCGACGGCGTCCCAGGCGAGGCCGCGCTCCGCGGCTTCGTCACCCGAGAGGACCTGGCCGAAGACGACCATTGCCATCGTGGTCTGGTGGTCGGTGACCCGCCGCAGGCGCCAGGTGTGACCACCGCCGGGGTGGAGGCCGATCTGCAGGAATCGGCTGTCGAACCGCGCCGATCGGCCGGCCACGACCAGATCGCAGGCGAGCACAATGTTCATGCCGGCGCCGACGGCCGCTCCGTTCACCGCGGCCACGGTGGGCAGCGGTGTGTGCGCGACCCGGAGGAACCCGCTGTAGATGTCGCGCATGGTGCCTGCTTCGCCGCCGGCGAGCAGGTCGTCGAGGTCGGCTCCTGCGCAGAACGCCGGGGGAGCGCCGGTGACGACGATGGCGCCGACGCCGTCGTCGGCCTCGAGGTCGTCGAACACCTCGAGCAGTTCGGCGTTCATCTCGTTGTTGATCGCGTTGCGCTTGTCGGGGTCGTTGATGGTGACGGTGGCCACCCGATCGGCACGGTCGAGCAGGATGTAGGACATCGCTCGATTGTGCCAGACCGGACCGAGCCCACCGGTAGTCTCGGACGGTGACTTCCGAGACGACGGGCCAACCAATGGCCTCGCAGTCGGGAATCGGACGGGTTCGGGCCGTCTTCGCGATCCGCAACTACCGCTTGTTCTGGATCGGGGGCGCGATCTCCAACAGCGGCCGTTGGATGTCGGCGATCACGGTCCCGTACATCCTCGAGCAGATCACCGGCAAGGGGCTGTGGGTGGGCCTCGCCGCCTTCGCGCAGCTGCTGCCGATGGCGCTCGTGGCGCCATGGGCCGGATCGCTGGCCGACCGCTACCCGCGGCGTCGCATCCTCTTGGTGAGCCAGTCGGGCGCGGCGCTCGTGGCCGCGGTGTTCTCGGTGATGTGGGCGTCGGGCGTGCGGTCACCGTGGGCCTATGTCGGCTTCTCGGTCGTGTCGGGCCTGGTCTCGGGATTCAGCCTGCCGGCATGGCAGGCCTTCGTCAGCGAGCTCGTGCCGCGCGAGCTGTTGCTCGGTGCGATCACGCTCAACTCCACGCAGTTCAACGCCGCCCGCGCGGTCGGACCCGTTGCGGCCGGGATCGTCTTGAAGGTCGCCGGGCCGGCCTGGACCTTCGCGATCGATGCCCTTGCCTACGGCGCGGTCATCGGGGCTCTCTTGTTGATCAAGGTGCCGATCCTCCCCGCTGCCAACCGCGCCGGTCGGAAGGTGTTCGGCGAGTTCCTCGACACCATCGGATACATTCGTGATCGGCCCGGACTGGTCACCTGCATCCTTGCCGTCGCGCTCATCGGCGGGCTCGGGCTGCCCATCGTGACCCTCGTCGTCTTGTTCGCCGAGCAGGTGTTCGAGGTCGACGAGGACCTGTTCGGGTTGATGGTGGGATCGATCGGCATCGGCGCCGTTCTTGCCGCGCCCCTGGTCGCGTCGGTCGGCAGTCGCTACCGTCGCAGCCGGCTCGAGCTGGTGTCGGTGGTGATGTACGGCGTCTCGGTCACAGCTTTCGCGCTCTCGCCGTGGTTCATCACTGCGCTGGTGAGCCTGGCGGTCGTGGGTGCAGCCCACATCATCACCGCGTCGACGCTGAACACCGCCCTCCAGCTCCAGGTCGACGAGGTGATGCGGGGCAAGGTGCTCTCGCTGTATCTGATGTCGTTGTTGGCCGCGAATCCGGTCGGTCAGCTGTCTCTCGGAGCGATGAGCGATGTCGTCGGCCCGCGCGCCGCGGTGGCGACCGCGGGCGCGCTGCTGCTCGCCGGTGCCCTCGCGCTGCACACCAGCGGACGGCTCGAGTCGCTCGACGCCGATGAGGCGGTCGTGATGGAGCGAGCGGCGCCGGCCACCGACGGAAGGCTTGCTGCGCCCGGCGGCTAGGAGTGCGGTCCGGGTCGATCGCTCGCGCTCGGCCGGCTACGGGTTGGCGTCGTGGTCGGCTTCGAGGTGATCCTGTCCCTCGTTGCAGGTCGACAGGATCGGGCACCACCGGCATGCTCCGCTCGGGCGCTTCACCGGCTCGCGCTCGTCGGTGAGCAGGTCGATCATGGATCGGATGCCGTCGATCACCCGTGCCTCGGTGGTGTCGAGCAGCCGGGTCGTGACCTGTTCGGGGACCAGCTCGCCCTGGTCGAGGTAGTAGGACGCGAGCTGACGGGGCGGCACGCCGACCCGCATCGTCTCGAGCAGCGCGTAGAAGCGCAGGTCGTCGAGGTGGGTCGAGAAGAAGCGTCCGGTCTTCAGGTCGATGAGGACCTTGCCGGCAGTGTTCCCCCTGGCATGGCCGAGCGTGAGGTCGACCTTGCCCCGCAGCACGAGTCGGCCGTCGAACAGCTCGACGGTCGTCCGGCTCTCGGTGACGGGACGCCATGCCGACTTGAGCGGCGGGAAGCACTCGCTGAACGTGGCGAACCGTTCGACCGCATCGGAGCGCAGCTCGGCGAGCTCTCGGTCGGTACGGCTCTGGAGGAAATCGGTGGCCCAGTACTCGCCGTGCTCGATGCTGGCGACGGCCTGATCGACCAGTTCGGCGGGAACGATCTCGCCCCTCCAGTTGATCGACAGCTCGACCGCCTTGTGGGCGACGACCCCGACGACCATCGCCAGGTTCGGTTCGAACGGGGCCTCCTCCTCGGCGAGGAACCGGGCCTCGCAGCCGTGCACGAGATTGAGCTTGTGCTTGTTGACGAACACCGTCTCGTCGGGGGGCAGCTGGTGCATCGACGGGGCCAGGCCGGCCTCGAGCCGGGCCCGGAGGAGCTGACGGAGATCGGTGGGGAAGCTGGGACGATGGTCGGCGTCGGCCCCGAGCTGATCGAGGACCTGTTGTTGGGCCGGGGTCAGCTCGTCGGTCACCCCGCAACCGTAGGCGAGACTGTCATACCCCATCGCTAGGTTGATGATCGATGGAAGCCACCTCCCTCCGATTCGCAGCCGCCGCCCGCGACCTCGGCGAGGTGGCGCGCGCCGGTGGGCTCGAGCTGCCGGCGTTCCGGTCGCCGCCCCGCCGACAGGGTCTGCGCCGCTCCATCCGGCGGGCGGCGGGCGGGGTCACGGTGTCGGTCGTATTGCGCGAACGGCCGTGGTTGGCGGTCATGGCCGACATGGTCGACGGCATCATCGCCGCGAACGAGCTGGCCGCGCCCGAGGCCGACGAGTGGCGCGACCGGCTCTGGGCGGCGCTCGATAACACCGGCGAGGCCGACGGCACGATCGCCGCCGCGGCCTAGCCGTTCGGGTGCCCGGTCTTGCGGTGGCCGAGCGGGCCGGCGGGTCAGGCTGCGGGACCGTGATCGTCGGGATCGGGGTCGGTGTACACCGGGTCGCGCTGCTCGAAGTAGGCGGTGACCGCCTCGACCTGGTTCGGGCTGCCGATCAAGCGGGCGATCTCGGCTCGTTCGGCGGCGAACGACTCGGCCGGGCTGCGGTGATGGGCTTCGTTCATCAGGCGTTTCGTGGCGCGGATGGCGTGGGGCGACCGGGCTGCGATCTCGGCGGCGAGCTCGAGCGCAGCGTGGTGGGGGTCGTCGGCCAGGCGGGTGGCGAGCCCGATCTGCACCGCCTCGGCGCCCTCGACCATGCGCCCGGTGAAGGCAAGCTCCTTGGCGACATCGAGGCCGGTCAGGCGGGTCACGGTCTGGGTCAGCGTCATGTCCGGAGAGAGTCCCCAACGGCTCTCGAGCACCGACATCCTGGCGTCGGGCGCGATGATCCGGATGTCGGCGCCGAGCGCGATCTGGATACCGCCGCCGAGCGCAACGCCGTGGATGGCGGCGATCACCGGGGCCGGCATCGTCTGCCACACCCACGCCGCCCGCTGGCCGTGATGGGTGATCGCACCATCGGGCATCGCGCCGATGGTGCCCCCCGAGGAACCGCTCTGGCCGTTGCCCGTCATCGAACGGAATGCACCGAAATCGAGGCCGGCGCAGAAGGCTCGCCCCTCGCCCGAGAGCACCACGGCGCGCACCGTGGGATCGGCGGCCAGCGACTCGCCGGTGTGCACGATGGCGTCGACCATGGCGCCATCGAGGGCGTTCATCTTGTCGGGTCGATTCAGACGGACGTCGGCGACGCCGTCGGCGATGTTGACGGTCACGCGGTCTGACATGAGCGCTCCTCGGCTGGATGGCGGCGGGTCAAACCTACTGGGACGGAGACGACGCCACGTAGGCTCCACAGCCGTGTCAGTGTTGTTCGTGCGCATGCGGATCCTGAGCCTCGCGATGCTCGCGATCGCCACCGGTTGCTCCACTGCCACGCCCCAGAGTGCCGAGGTCGACCGCGGAGCACCCGACGCGGCGACGGAATCCCCGTCGGGGGCGTCGATCATTGCCATCGTCGACGACAACGGGGCGCTCGTGACCCGCCTGCCCGACGGTTCGGGCGAGGTCGAGATCTCGGGTGCCCCTGACGTCGGCTCGGTCGCGACGCCGGTGTGGTCTCCCGATGGCTCGAAGCTGGCGTGGTCGGTGCTGATCTCGCTCGACGATGATGCTCGACAACCGGTGATCGTGGTCGCCGACGCCGATGGGGCGAACCCGATCCGGACGCAGACCGACGAGCTCGCGTTCTTCCTCGCGTGGGATCCGACCGCGACCCAGCTCGCGACGCTCGGCCCGGGTGTGAGCGGACAGGTCGATCTCGGGTTCGTCGACGGCGGCGGCGCCGCGACCGAGGACGTGGCCAGCGGTCGTGGGCTCTTCGTGGGCTGGGACGTCGCGGGTCAGTCGCTCGCTGCCCATGTCGGCTTGGACCTCGAGGTGATCGGAGCGTCGGGGGCGACGGTCGAGCTCTCGAACCCGCTCGGGGGTTTCAGTGCGCCGACCTGGCTCGACGAGAGCTTGTTCCTGGTGGCGGTTGCCGATCCGGAGGCCGGGCAACGTCTTGTTGCTGTCGACGCGGCCGGTGTCGAGGCCGCCACCTATGCGGCGGCTCGGGGACTCATGCGGTGGACGATCGACGATTCGCGCTCGCGTGTGGCACTGGCCGTGAGCGCGGGAGTTTCGATCGATCCGACACCCGAGGTGATCCCGGCCTCGGTCTCCGCAACCGCGCCGAGGGCAACCCTTGCGGGCATCGACGCCGACGAGTCGCTCGACACGGGCCTCTATCTGATCGATCTGGCCGACGGTTCGACCGAGCAGTTGACGACCTTCCCCGGGTTGTGGTGGACCTTCGACGCCAGCGGTGACCGGCTGCTCGTGCTCGAGCCGCTCCGCGACGCGCCTGGCACCCGGTGGGTGGTGTGGGAGGACGGCCGACGCGTGTTCGAGGGGGAGCCCGTCGGACTGACCCTGGCCATGAGGGGGGCGTACGTGCCGTTCGCGGCCCAGTGGGATGCGAGCATCGATCTGTGGTCGCCCACCGGTGACGCGTTCACCTACGCAGCCGTCGATTCGGCCGGAATCGAGACGATCTGGGTGCAAGCGGTCGAGGAGGGCGCCGAGCCGGTCTCGATCGGGCCGGGCCAGTTCTCGACCTGGTCGCCGTCAGGCTGACACGAGTCCGTAACTGGACCGAAATACCCAATCGGGAACCGGGCGCTCGTGCGGTGCGTCCTACCCGACATGACACGCACGAAGTTGATCCAAGTGGTGGCCCTGTTGGCGATGATTGCGTTGTTCGGCGCCGCCTGCGCCGGGAGCTCGGACAACGGTGGTGACACCGCTGCCTCGGATCCGGATGACAGCGAGCTCTTCGACTCGGGCGGTGACGATCCGTCGTCGCCCGATGCCGAGGATCTCTTCACCGATGAGCCGGTCGATCAGGACGCGGGTGACGACGGAGCGGTGCTCGACCGTGAAGCTCCCGAGTCCGACCAATCGGCGGAGACGGAACAACCGGCTGAGGAGGAGGCTGCGTTCGACTCGGTCGAGGCCGCGCCGCAGGCATCGCTCGAGGTCGGCGGCGACTCGGCCGACGACGAGGGGATCTTCGCTCCCGAGCCCGAACCGCGTGACGCCGAAGCCGATCGCCTCGAAGCCAACACCTTCGAGGACTACGGGCTCCGGGAGTTCATCGAGGTCGCCGACGACCCGTTCTCGACCTTTGCGCTCGATGTCGACACCGGCTCGTACACCGTTGGTCGCCGCTGGCTCGACGAGGGTGTGCTGCCTCCGCCGGACTCGGTGCGTCCCGAGGAGTACATCAATGCGTTCGACTACGACTACGACGAGCCCCGCAGTGGCCTGGAGATCACCGTCGATGGTGCTCCCTCGCCCTTCGACGAGGACAACCACCTGGTGCGGATCGGCGTGCAGGGTGAGATCGTCGACGACGACGATCGCCAGGATGCGGCGTTGACGTTCATCGTCGACACGTCGGGATCCATGGATCGTGACGACCGGCTCGGCCTGGTGAAGGAGTCGCTCGAGATCCTGGTCAACCGGCTCGAGGACGACGACACCGTTGCCATCGTGATCTACAACGACGGCTCCGGGGTCGTCCTGCCGCCGACACCGATCTCGGAAGCCGACACGATCCTCGATGCGATCGACGACCTGCGTCCGGGTGGCTCGACCAACCTCGAGGCCGGGCTGCGCGAGGGTTACGCATTGGCTCGTGAAGCCTTCCGCGAGGGTGGCATCAACCGGGTGATCATCGCATCCGATGGTGTTGCCAATGCGGGTGTCACCGATCCCGACGACCTGGCCCGGATGATCCGTGAGGACGCCGACGCCGGTATCGAGCTGGTGACGATCGGCTTCGGCATGGGCAACTTCAACGACGTGATCATGGAACAGCTCGCCGATCAGGGTGACGGCTTCTACGCCTACGTCGACACCGACGACGAGGCCGAGCGCCTCTTCGAGGACGAGCTGACGTCGACGCTGGTCACCATCGCCAAGGACGCCAAGATCCAGGTCGAGTTCGAAGAGGACCTCGTCAGGGAGTACCGCCTGATCGGCTTCGAGAACCGCGGTGTGCTCGACAGCGAGTTCCGCAACGACGATGTCGACGCCGGCGAGATCGGTTCGGGCCACCAAGTGACGGCGATCTACGAAGTCGAGCTCGAGCGTGGCGTCGACATCGACGATCGGGGCGAGCTCGGTGTGGTCATGCTGCGCTGGGAGGACCCGAGCGGCGGCAACGTCATCGAGATCGACGAGGACATCGATCTTCGGGACATCGAACCCGACTGGGCCGACACCGACACATCGCTCCAGCTCGCCACCGTTGTGGCGGCCTATGCCGAGATCCTGCGAAACAGCCCCTACGCCGACGGGATCGACCTCGACGACGTGGCCGTGGAAGCCGACCGTCTCGCCGACGAGACCAACGACCGTGATGTCGCCGAGCTCGCCGACCTCATCGCTCTGGCATCCGACTTGAGCTGAGGCAGCGCTCCCGGTCCACCCCCCGGGCGAGCGTTCGATCAAGTCGATGCCGTGACGACGGCGGACCCCGGGGGAGGGGGTCCGCCGTTCGTCACGTCCGCGGGCGGGTTCTCGGCCGCAGCGCGAGGACTACCGTGGAGCCAACCACCGCCCGGGTGGTGGAATTGGTCAGACACTCCTCACTTAAAATGAGGCGCTCCCACGGGAGCATGTGGGTTCGAATCCCACCCCGGGCACGGACCTGCGGGGATGGCCGATTGCCCAGCAGGACCTCGCGTACCGAACGGCGGCGGGCGCGAGTCAGCTGTCCTGTTGCGCGCGGTAGAGGTCGCGCAGCAGGGCGATCTCTGCTCCATGGTGGACGAGCTCGTTGCCGGCGTGGAGGCTCATGTCGACCACGGAGTGACGGCTCCACGGACCCCACGCCGAGCCGAGCTCCTCCCACCAGCGAGGCCGGCCGGCGATCTCACTTCGGTACCGCTCCCAGCTCCTCGCCAGGCTGTCCACGGCACGATCGGCATCGAGGAACCAGCGAGCGTCCGGATCCAGGTCGGGAGCGTCCCCGACGAAGCGATGGGTGTAGCTGTCGAGGCAGTCGACCGACAGGTGCCACAGCCGCCAGGCAATGGTCGTGACCGGGGCGGGATCGACGTCGCGCTGACCTACGCCGTCGACGGTGACCGAACCGTCATCGCGCACCCGAGTCGACCACATGCCGATTGCCGGCTCCCAGAGATACTCATCGTTCGTGATGCCTTCGAGCCGCTCGAACAGTTGCCCGATCATGCGATCGAGCGAATCGAGTAGGGCGACGGCAACGTCAGTGGTCGGGCGTGTCGTCGTTGGATCAGCCATCCACCCATCAAACACGAGCGCCAGGTCGTCGCGCGCCGATGCTGTGGTTGACGAGTCGGTCTGGCCGACGGATGTCCTGGCTAAAATCGTGGCGTCATGATCAGTGCGAGCAAGCTCGTCGGCCTGATGGCCGAGGCCGACAGGCGGCGAGTCGTCGCCGCTCTGATCCTGTCGGCCGGCGATCTCGCGCATGTGGTGGAGGCCAGTGGCGTCGAACGTCGGCAGGCGATCAACGCGCTCGAGCGACTGTCGACCGCGGGGTTGGTCGAAGTCGGTGCCGACGGCATCTACGTGTTGCTCGAGGAGACGTTCAAGATCGCCGCCCGAGCCGGCCATGAGACGCGCGGTTCGGCAGTTGGCCGGCCGGCTTCGAACGGCGATGTCCAGGTCGTCGAGCGGTCAGTTGTCGACGGTCGGCTCGTCCATCTTCCGCGGAAGCGCTCCAAGCGGCTGCTCGTCCTCGATCACCTCGCTCAAGTGTTCGAGCCCGGCGCCCGCTACTCCGAGCGCGAAGTGAACACCGCACTCCGAGCTTTCGACGACGATGTCGCGGCGCTACGGCGATACCTGGTGGACGAGGGATTCCTCGACCGATCCGGTGGGTCGTATTGGCGCTCGGGCGGCACGGTCGAAACCGCATCCTGAGCGTCTCGGCCTCTCAGATCGGTGCCTCCCAATCGATGAGGAGCTTCTGACGATCGCCCGGGTCGACGATCACCGGCGACTCGCTGCCGGGAACCAGCCCGCCACGTGCACGGGGTCTTTGGCCTCTGGCCCGATCGGACCGAACCGGGGCATTGTCCGGGGAAGGCGACGCGCCTGGCGCGGTGCCGGCCCGAGGGAGGTTGATCGGGGTGCGACGTGTACTCGCCTTGGTGACCATTCTCGGACTGTTCGTATCTGGCTGTGGCGGTGTTGCGACCGAGGACCAGGTGCCTGCCACCAGCGAGGCGCCGGTCACCGCTTTCGTCGATGTCGTGTTGGTGGCCATGATCACCGATGTCGCGTTGCCATCGCAGACGGTGTTGATCGCGGGTGATCGGATAGTCGCGATCGGCCCGGTCGGCGAGGTCGACGTGCCGTCCGGGGCGACGGTCATCGACGGTCGGGGCGCCCATCTCATGCCGGGTCTGGCCGACATGCACGTACATCTCGAGGACGTATGGCCCGTCCCGATACTCGACCTGTTCTTGGCCAACGGTGTGACCACGGTCCGAAACATGAACGCCCAGGATCCCCAGGTGCTGGCTTGGCGCGATGCCGTCAGCGAGGGCACGCGCCGCGGACCGACGATTTTCACCGCCGGACCGACGATCTACGAGGACGTCGCGGATCTCGGTGCTCTTGTCGCCGACCAGCTGGACCAGGGCTACGACTTCGTCAAGCTGTACTCATACCTCAGCCCCGAAGGTTTCGATGAAGCGATGGCGGCCATCCGCGCCAACGAGGGGTACGCCATCGGGCATGTGCCCTACGCAGTGGGTCTCGACGGCGTCATCGCCGCGGGCATGGACGAGATCGCCCACCTCGAGGAGCTCAGCTTCGAGCTCGTCGAGTTCGATCGCGCGGCCGAGCTCGGGATCGGTGAGTGGGTCCCGTACATCCTCGAACGAGCCGAGGCCGAGCTGCAATCGTCCGGGGTCGACGAGTTGCTTGCCGAGCGGATCGACCGGGCCGTCGCCGCCCTCGGTGGCGCGGATATTCCTGTCGCCACCACGGTGTTCATCTCGGATCTGATCGTCGAGAAGCTGCTCCGTCCCGACGCATTCCTGGCGCGCCCGGAGCTGGCGTACATGCCAACGGCCTATATGGCCGAGTTCGAGGCCGGCACGGAGACACATCAGGTGCAATTCGCCGGTCACGAGGACATATCGGCCCTGCGGTACACGGTCGTGCTGATGCTGCTCCGAGCACTTCACGACGCCGGCGTGCCCTTGCTGCTCGGCACCGACGCCGGCACGGGGTCGCTGGGCCTGCCCCCCGGCTTCACGATCCACGACGAGCTCGGCATCCTCATCGGCAACGGGCTCACGCCATACGAGGCGATCCAGACCGGAACCGTGCACGCGTCAGCGGCCATCGAGGCAATGACGGGGGACGACGACTTCGGCACCATCGAGGTCGGGAAACGTGCCGACCTCCTGCTGGTCGGCGGCAACCCGCTCGAAGACGTCGCCCACATCGACGAACAGCTCCGCGGGGTGATGGCTGCCGGCGTCTGGTATCCGGAACCGGAGCTGAGCGAGATGATCGCCTACGACCCGTGAGACACTCGACGCCGAGTACGGCGGCCCAGACTCCCGGTAGGGTCGATCTCCCCTGGCCATGGAGGACGATGTGACGAAAACCTGGAACATCTACTTGTCGGGCGAGATCCACAGTGACTGGCGCGAGCAGATCCAGTCGATGACTGCGCAAGCAGGCCTGCCGGTCGCGTACTCGTCGCCTGTCACGAATCATGAGGCCTCCGATGACTGTGGCGCCAAGATCCTCGGCGGTGAGACGGATCCGGTCTGGCATGACCGCAAGGGCGCACAGATCAATGCGATCAGGACTCGCACGCTGATCCAAGATGCCGATGTCGTCGTCGTGCGTTTCGGTGAGAAGTACCGACAGTGGAACGCAGCGTTCGACGCCGGCTTTGCCGCAGCCCTCGGCAAGCCGCTCATCATTCTCCATCCCGAAGAGCACCGTCACGCGCTCAAGGAGGTCGACGCCGCCGCACTCGCAGTCGCACAAACGCCTGAGCAGGTCTCCCAGGTGCTGGCCTACGTGATCACCGGGCAGCCTCGGTAGACCCGCCGACCGCTCTAGACGTCGCCGCAGTCCAAGTCCAGCTGGAGGCCGCTTTCGTCAACGGCCCGCTCGAGTGCGACACATGCTGCTTGGAACGAGGGGCTCTTGCGGGTGGCCACATCGAGGTCTTCGACTGATTCGAGCTCGGTCGCCTGGTCCGCGGCGGTCTCCCACTGCTCGAGCCTGGCGCCAGCCGCCGCGAGGAAGGTGTCATGCGCTTCCTCTATCTCCGATGGCGCGTTGAGGTCCTTCAAGTCGTCGTGGTAGACGCGGAGAGCTGAGGCGATGTCGGCCATGACGGTTCCAACGGCATCGGAGTCGACGATCCGGCCGGTTTCGAGATCGACATGGTTGGCGAGCTCGGCGTTCACCTGGACGCCCAGGGCCTGGAGCTCGTCGGTCGACTCCTGCATCTGCTCCACGTAGCTCGCGATGGAGAGCGACGACTCTCCGCCGCAACCACCGAGCAGGAGAGCCAGCACGATCGCCCACTTGGCCGCGTGTCTCATGATCCCTCTCGAGCTCCGTTCTCGGTCATCATGCGCTGGAGGCGGGGGCCGACACCAGGGCCCATGGTCACCCGACGTCACATCGCTGACTGCCCCCTTGCACCTCACGTCGCGTGAGGTCGTACCGTCCACGGGGTGAGCGACTCCATGGGCAACGAAGAAGTGCGAAGGATCGGGGAGATCGCCGATGCCACGAACCTCACGGTTCGGACCTTGCACTACTACGAGGAGATCGGCCTCCTCGCGCCGACCGCGCGGTCGAGCGCCGGCCACCGGCTCTACGGAACCGAAGCCGTCGAGCAGCTGTACCGGATCTCGATGCTCCGGCAGCTCGGGCTGTCTCTCGAACAGGTCTGCGCCATCGTCGAGACCGCCGACACCGACGTGCGGTCGCTGATCGCTGACCATCTTGCAGCCATCGAGGCCCGGCTCGTAGCTGAGAACCGGCTGCGGAGCCGGCTGCTACGGCTCGTCGACACCTTGGAATCAGGCGAGGACACCACCGGTGACCTCCTGAGCGTCCTGGAGGACATGAACATGCTGGAAACAACGCTCGACCGACGTATCGCCATCTTGGTGTACGAAGACATCGAGGCCGCATTCGACTACCTGACCCGAGTGTTCGGCTTCGGTCCCGGCAAGCTCATGCGCGACCTCGACGGCGACGTCGTGCACGGCGAGATCCAGGCCGGTGACGGCGAGTTCTGGCTTCACATGGAGTCCGAGCCGTTCGGGCTCAGGTCCCCAAGGAATCTCGGTGGGGCGAGCGGCACAATGGCGATCATGGTCGACGACGTCGACGCCCATCACCGTCACGCCGTCGCGCAGGGTGCCACCATCCGCTACGAACCGATCGACCAGCCGTACGGCTATCGCGAGTACAGCGCAGTGGACCTGGAAGGCCATCTGTGGTCCTTCATGAAGCCGCTCACCTGAGCCCGACCAGACCCACCACGCGCTCCTCGAGCGCGGCGAAGGAGTCGGTTGTCAGACGAGCACGTCCATCTGGAGCTACTCGTCGACCTTCAGGAATCCGGGCGGACGCTTCTCGGTGTTCGGCAGCAGCTGCCAGGCATCATGCTCGGTCAGCACACGCGGCGGCGTGAGCTCTGATCTCTCGCTTGTCGATCTCTCGCTTGTCGATCTCTCGCTTGTTGACGTGGCCGAACCACAACGGCATGGGCATGTCAGAACTCGGGTCTCACGAGCAACCTCAGTCTTCCCCGTCGCGAACGACGATGACCGACTTGCCGCTCGAATCGGCCCTTTCGAGGTGACGGATCGCGGCGGGCACCTCGTCGAGCCGGTACCGGCGGCCGATTGTCGAGACGACTGCGCCGCTCTCGATATGGGCTGCCAGGCGCTCGATGTTCGTGTAGTGCGCGGAGCCGATGAATGTCGTGAGGCGTTGTCCGATGAAGGGTGAAAGCATCATCGCTCGCACCTGGCGTCCAACGCCCCCCGTCAACCGGTTGCCGCCCTCGCCGCCGACGATGACGAGTGTCCCGTCAGGAGGTCAGGACGCTGCGAAGCCTCGAGATGCTGTTGCGGCCGCCGATGTCGAGGATGAGGTCGTATCGGCTTCGCCCGTCGACGAAGTCTTCTTGGGTGTAGTCGAGGACGTGATCTGCGCCGATCGCACGCACCGTGTCGGTCATGCCTGGACCGCTGACACCGGTGACTTCGGCGCCCAATGCCTTCGCCAGCTGGACGGCGTATGTTCCGACGCCTCCCGCCGCGCCGACGATCAGGACCTTCTGGCCCGGCTCGACGTGTCCGACGTCGGTGAGGGCCTCCAGCGCGGTGATCCCCGAGACTGCAGCAACCGCGGCTTGCTCGAATGTGGCGTTGGTCGGTTTCTCGGCAAGCTTGTTCTGGTCTGCGGTGGTGTACTGGGCATAGGAGCCCTTGCCGATGCCGAACACCTCGTCGCCGGGCTGGAATCGGGTGACATCGTCGCCGATGGCAACGACCCGGCCGGCTACGTCGAGGCCGAGCACCGGGTTCTTCGGCTTGAGGACGCCGAAGCCGGCGAGACGGACGAGGTATGGCTGGCCGGTCATGAGGTGCCAGACGCCTCGGTCGACGCCGGCGGCGTGGACTTCGATGAGCACTTCGTCCGCGGCGATCTCGGGACGGTCGATCGTGCGGAGCTCGAGGACGTCGGCCGAGCCGTACCTGGCCTGGACGATTGCCTGCATCTGCTGGTCGGTGGATTCTTCTGCCGCGAGAGCAGGGCCGAGAGCCTCTGTGGCTGTGGTCCTGTCGACGTGTTCGCGTGTTGGGTGCATGTCATCTCTCCTCTGCTGACGAGGCTGGATCACCCCGCCTGCCGTACTTAGTACGAACCGTTGCGCGACCCTCACGATTCGTAAGCTCGCAATCGAGCTCGATGTGAAGCCGATGACGATCTACCACCACGTCGCCAACAAAGAAGCCATCCTCGACGGGATGGTCGACATCGTCTTCAGCGAGATCGACCTACCCCCAACCGACACCGACTGGAAGGCGGCGATGCGCCAACGCGCCCGGTCGGCTCGGGCGGTGCTGGCTCGCCACCCTTGGGCGACGCCGCTCATGGAGTCGAGGACCGCACCCGGAGCCACGACGTTGCGCCACCACGACGCCGTGATCGGATGCTTCCGCCGAGGCGGCTTCTCGATCGCGATGGCCGCCCACGCCTACGCCCTCATCGACTGCTACATCTACGGATTCGCGCTGCAAGAAGCGAACCTGCCCGCCACTGGGGGGGAGGAGATGGCAGACCTCGCGGAGACCATCATCGAACAGTTGCCCGCCGGCGAGTATCCACATCTCACGGAACTGACGGCCGAGCACGTCTTGCAGCCCGGGTACGACTTCGGCGACGAGTTCGAGTTCGGACTCGACCTCATCCTCGACGGCCTCGAGGCAGCGGTCATTGCACCTGCAGAGAGACCGTGAGCACTGCGGCCGCCACGAGCGGGGCGATGGTGCGTACGTGGTTCATTCTCACCCACTCGTCGAGGTAGGTGGCCCAGTAGGCGATCCCCTCGGCGCTGTTCGCATCGAGGCTGTCCAGCTTGTCGTTCCGCGGAACGTGGTAGCCGATCGTGAGAAGTACGACACCCACGATGTAGAGCGCGGCGGCCATCAGCTGGTACTTGGAGGCGGGGTCGTCGAGGTGCAGCGCAGCGTGGATGCCCAGCGCGAGGGTGGCGGCGCCGGTGCCGAACAGCAACAGCATGAACAGCGGCGTTGGTGCTTGCTTGTTGATCGCCTGCATGGCGGCCGCCCCTTGCGCTGGGGGCAGGCGTTTCAGACCCCCGATGGTGAACGTCGAGAAGGTGAAGAACGCCCCTGCCGCCGTGGCGGCGCCGACAGCGCAGAGGGTTGTCATCGTTCGGGCGAAGGGACTCACGACGCTGCCACCGCCAGGTTCCAGACGCCGGTGGCCGCAGCATCGCGGGCGTAGTCGGCGAAGTCACGCGGCGACCGGCCGAGCGCCCGCTGGACTCCGTCGGTCAGGTAGGAGTTGCGACTATCGAGCACTTCGGCGAACAGCTCGGAGATGGGCACGGCCTCCTCACTGGGGTACCCCGCAGTGACGAGGTCGGAGGCGAACTCCGCGGGGGTGACCGACAGGTACTGCACGTTGCGGCCTGTTGCGGTGCTGAGCTCGGCGGCGACCTCGTCGAACGTGAGGAGCCGAGGGCCCGTGAGCTCGTACAGCTGTCCGGCGTGGCCGTCCTCGGTCAGCGCGGCGAAGACGACGTCAGCGATGTCATCGGCGTCGAGGAACGGCTCGGCGGTGTCGCCGGCAGGCACGGCCAGCATGCCGTAGCGCACGGCATCGACGAAGGCCTCGTCGAAGTTCTGGTTGAAGAACGCGCAGCGGACGAGCGTCCAGTCGGCGCCGGAGCTCTCCACTCGCACCTCGGCCTTCCGGGCGCCTTCTTCGCCCCGCCCCGAGAGCAACACGAGCCGCCGCACGTTGTTGGCGACGGCCAGGTCGGCGAATCGGCCGACGACGTCGGCCGCGCCGGGGAAGGCAAGGTCGGGGTAGTACGTGATGTAGGCAGCGTCGACGCCGTCCAGCGCCGGCAACCAGGTGGATTCGTCGTCCCAGTCGAACCGGGTCTCGCCCGAGCGGGACGCGGCGCGCACCTGATGTCCGGCCTCGGTGAGCCGATCGGCGACTCGCCTGCCGGTCTTGCCCGTGGCGCCGAGGACCAGGATTGGAGCGGTTTGGGTATCGGTCATGATCTGAACCTTTCGTCTCGGGTCCGTCGTCGGACCTGCTGTGAGTAGTGTGCGCCCGATCGGTGCGACGCTCCATAGCTCAGATGCTCAGATTCATACGTGTTCGTCTATGATTCCGTCATGGATGCGCTCGCCGGCCTGCTCGACGGGCCCCACGCCCGCGGTGCCTTCCTGCTGCGCTCGGTCATGAGCCCGCCGTGGTCATTGCGCGTTGTCGACGAGGCGCCGCTCACGGTGATGGCCATCGCGAGAGGCGAGGCCTGGATCGTGCCCGAGAGCGGTGCGCCCGTGCGGCTCGGCCCCGGCGATGTCGGCATCGCCCGCGGCCCCGACCCCTACACCGTCGCCGACGACCCGGCGAGCCCGCCGGACATCATCATCTACCCCGGCCAGCTCTGCCGATCGCCTGGCGGCGAAGACATGGAAGAGCCGATGTCGCTCGGCGTGCGGACGTGGGGCAACGATACGGACGGCTCCACGGTGATGCTCGTCGGTACGTACGAGTCGATGGGCGACATCAGCGATCGCCTACTACGCGCGCTACCACCGTTCCTGTCACTGGCGAACCACGAGTGGGACTGCCCACTCATCCCACTGCTCTGCGACGAAGTCATCAAGGACGAGCCCGGCCAGACGGCTGTGCTCGACCGCTTGCTCGATCTGCTGGTCATCGCAGTACTGCGGGCATGGTTCGCTCGACCCGAGGCAGAGGCCCCTGCGTGGTACCGAGCCCAGGGCGACCCCATCGTCGGGCACGCCCTCAGCATGATGCACAACAACCCCGCCGACCCGTGGACCGTGGCCAGCCTCGCGGCCGAGACCGGCGTGTCGCGAGCGGCTCTCGCTCGGCGGTTTCACGATCTCGTGGGCGAACCGCCGATGACGTTCCTCACCGGGTGGCGGCTCGACCTGGCCGCCGATCTGTTGCGCGAACCCGACGCGACGATCGGCTCGGTGGCCGAGAAGGTTGGCTACAGCAGCGCGTTCGCGCTCAGCACAGCCTTCAAGCGCGTGCGAGGCATCAGTCCGAAAGAGCACCGCGTTCGCGCCCTGTCATCCACTTGAGGCCGGAGGACACTCGATGCCCGAGGCCGT
>JAOTZB010000118.1 GCA_029861625.1 Acidimicrobiia bacterium | reverse complement strand
GCCTGCGTTGATGGCGGCGATGGAGGCGTTGTTGATGATGACGCCACCCCCGTGGGCCTTCATGTGCCGGGCCGCTCGCTGGGCCCCGGCGATGACCCCGAACAGGTTCACACCCATGATGTCGGCGAAGTCGTCGAGGTCGTCGTGCAGGAACCGTTTCAGATCGCTGCCGATGCCGGCGTTGTTGAACATGATGTCGAGGCCACCGAAGCGGCCGACGGCGAAGTCGACCAGCGCCTGCACCTGGTCGATGTCGCGCACGTCGGTCTGTTTGAACGCGGCCGCCCCACCGATCCCACTGGCCAGCGCTGTTCCTTCATCGGCATCGATGTCGGCGATCACCACCTTCGCCCCCTCGGCCGCCAGCTTCTCCGCCGTCGCCCGACCGATGCCCCCAGCACCGCCCGTGACGATCGCGACCCTTCCTTCGAGCTCATGGGGCTTCATCGCGCCACCCTACGGCAGGCGGCAAGGCCGCGGTCAGGTGAGGATCTCGACGGTTTCGGCGGATTTCTACGTCCTGAGCTCCTGCGGCCGAGGCGCTGACCTCGGCGACATGGCCGCCGGACCCGCTCCCCGACCGCACTCCGCGACCGGCTTCGATGTCGGCGTATTGTCGATCGGTGATCCAAGGAGCGACTGTGGACGACGTCGATGCAATCCGAAACTTGAAGGCCCGGTACTTCCGGACAATGGACACGAAGGACTGGGACGGCATGCGGCAGGTCTTCACCGACGACGTCGTCGTGGACACGACAGCCTCGGGCGGCAACGTCATCGCCGGTGCCGACGAGTTCGTGGACTTCCTGAAGGCGACGCTCGATGAGGTCGTCACGGTGCACCACGGCCACATGCCGGAGATCGAGCTCACGTCTCCCACCACCGCCACGGGCGTCTGGGCGCTCAACGACATCCTGGTCTGGCCCGACGGGATGCGCATGGACGGCTACGGCCACTACCACGAGGTCTACGAGCGGGGCGATGAGGGCTGGCTCATCAAGAGCACCACGCTGACCCGGCTCCACACCGACCTGCGACGTCCGGAGGAACGCTGATGGCGGTCGCAGTGGTCACCGGCGGCGCGTCGGGCTTCGGCCTGGCCCTGGGGGAACGATGCGCCGCTCGGGGCATGGACGTGGTGCTGGCCGACCTCGACCGCGATCGGGCCACCGCCGAGGCGGCCCGAGTCGCGCAGGTCCATGCGGTCGAGGTGATCGGCATGCACACCGACGTCGCCGACCAGTCGAGTGTGGCCGCGGCGGCCATGGCGGTGGAGGAGCGTTTCGGCGTCGCAGATCTCGTGGCATCCAACGTCGGCGTGCAGCTCTTCGGCAGCATCGAGCGATTCACCGACGACGAATGGCAGTGGTTGCTCGACGTCAACGTCATCGGGTCGGCGCGGGTCGCCCGAGCGTTCCTGCCGTTGCTGCGCCGGGCCCCACGCGGTCGCCTCGCGTTCACCACCTCGTCGTCCATCCTCGATCCAGCCAGCAGGCTCGGGGCCTACCAGGCAAGCAAGTTCGCGGTGTGGGGGCTCGCTGAGACCCTCCGTCTCGAGCTCGCCGACGATGGCATCGGCGTCTCGGTGATCTTCCCGTCAGGAATGATGTCGCGCCATCTGGAGACCAGCGAGGCAGCCCAACCGAGTCACCTGAGACGGCCGATCGCCGACGAGGGCGACTTCGAAGCGATGGTTGCCAGCAACCCCGGCATGGCCGCCGGGATCGCCACACCCGAAGACGCTGCGCGCGGGGTGATCGAGGCGGTCATGGCCGATGAACCCTACGTGATCACCCACGGCGATCTCGTCGCCTCGGTGAGGGAGCGACTCTCGACCTTGACGGAAGCTGCTGAGCGGGCGGCGACGGCTGCGTCGCAGGCCGAGCAGGGAGCCGCGGCACGATCTCAGCTGGGGCCGGAGAGGTAGGCGGCCTCGATGTCGTCGAGTTGGCCCGCAACCGCAGCCGAGCTGCCACTGAGTACGATCCGGCCCCGCTCCATCACATAGACCCGATCAGCGACGGCAAGCGCTTGCCGGATGTGCTGTTCCACGAGAAGCACCCCGGTGCCCCGCTCGTCGACGGTTCGGCGAACCTCTTCGAGGAGACTGGTCACGATGATCGGGGCGAGGCCCAGCGACAGCTCGTCGACGAGCAGCACCCTGGGTTCGCGCCCGAGAGCTCTGGCCAGCGACAGCATCTGCTGCTCGCCTCCCGAGCACAGCCCGGCGCTTCGGTCCATGATCGCCTCGAGGGCTGGGAAGTACTCGACGGCGACCTGGGGGCCGACCCCGGCCAGCCGCAAGTTGTCAGCAACCGACATGTTCATGATCACCGATCGTTCCTCGGTCACGAAGCCGAGGCCGTTCCGGCACCTCACGTGCATGGGGGAATGGGTCACCTTGCCGAGGAAATGGACCTCACCTTGTTGGGGGGTGAGCTCGCCGGCCAGGGCCAGCAGTGTCGTCGTCTTACCCGCGCCGTTGGCCCCGATGAGGGCCACGACCTCACCCTGGTCGACGCCGATGTCGACGTCGCGGACAACGGACATTCGCCCGTAGCCGGCAGAAAGACCCCGGGCTTGGATGAGAGTGTGGGTCACGAGGTCATCTCCTCGGCCGCCTCAGCGTCTCCCAGATAGGCGTCCCGCACCGCGCGGCTGTCACGGATCTCGGCCGGGGGGCCACTGGCGATCACCGCACCGAAGTCGACCACGACGATGCGGTCGCACGTCGACATCACCACACTCACGTCGTGTTCGACCAGCAGCACACCCATCCCCCGTTCGTCGGCCAACCGCCGGATGAGGCGGGCCAGCTCGGCGCTCTCGTTCTGGTCGAGCCCGGCCGCCGGCTCGTCGAGCATCACCACCGCCGGTCCGGAGGCGACCGTTCGAGCGATGCCGACCTGGCGACGCCGCCCGTGGGGAAGCCGGTCGGGGAGGTCGCCAAGATGTGGCTCGAGGCCGAACTCGTGCACCGCAGCCACCGCCGTCGAGGGCAGGTCGGCGCGACCGGGCCAGAACAGGTCGGTCAACCACGACAGTCGTGTGGCATCCAGATCGGCACCGGCTCGGATGTTCTCCACGACGCTGAGGTCTTCGAACAACTCGAGCGACTGGAACGAGCGTCGCAATCCGAGCCGGGCTCGCTGGGTGGCGTTCATGGCGTTGATGGGACGGCCGTCGAAGGAGATCGATCCCGAGTCAGCCGCCACGAAGCCACTCACCGCGTCGATGACCGTCGTCTTCCCGGCACCATTGGGCCCGATGAGCCCCACCACCTCACCCGGGCGAACCTCCATCGAAACCCCGTCGACGGCCACCACGGACCCGAACCTCACCGTCAGGTCGGTGATCGACAGGGTCGCTCCCTTCACCGCCTCGACCCGAGGCGGCGCCAACGGCTCGCGCTCGGGGGCTGGAGCCGCCAGCCTGAGCCTCTGCCACACGCGGCGATGGCGAGTGGCCAGATCGGCGATGCCGTCCGGCTGGGTGATGAGGATCAGAAAGAGGACCAGGGAACCGATGATGAGATCCCACTGATTCTCGAGGCCGAGCCACTCCTCGATCACACGTGTGCCGATCCCCCCGACGGCGGTGAGCGCCCCGAAGGCCGCGCCGAGCACGAATCCGAGACCACCGACGACGGCGGCTCCCAGACTGTTGATCGAGGCGAAGACGTTGAACTCCTGGTACTGGATGACTTGGCTTCGGAACCCGACGAGGATGCCGGCTGCGGCGGCCAAGCCCGAGGAGACTGCGAACGCATAGAGCTTGACCCCGAACACCGAGATGCCGAGCGAGGCGGCCGCTCGCTCGTTGGTCCGCACGGCGATGAGCCGCCGACCGGTGCGTGATCGGCGAAGGTTGGCGACGAGGAGCGCCAGGGCCACGAAACAGATCAGATTGACCAGCGCCCAGGCGTGGGGGTGGTTGAGCGCATCGACCTCGAGACCGAACAGCTCCACCGAACCGATCCGGGTGCCGCCATCGAGAGAATCACCCAGGTAGTGCGGATTGGCGAAGACGACCTCGGAGACGAGAAATCCCAGGCCGAGGGTGACCACGGCGAGGTTGACCCCCCTCGTGCGCAGTGCGGGCAACGCGAACACGAGCCCCACCGGAATGGTGAGCAGGATGCCCAACACCATGGCCAGCTCGACGGGAACGTCAGCACGAACCAGTTGGCCGGCGATGAGCGCGCCGATACCGGCGAAGGCCCATTGCGCGAGCGAGATCTGTCCCGCGTAGCCGGTCAGCACGACGATCGACAGGATCATCACTGCGCTGGCCAGCGAGGTGTATGTGGCCTGGGCCCAGCTCTCGTCCATCACCCCGAACAGCAGGGCGACGAGGACGGCGGCGGCGAGGATGACCCCTTTGATGCTGATCTGACCGGTGCCGAGCTTGGGCAGGCGCTCGGCGACATGGGATCGGAGCGGAAGGCCTCGGCCCCGCACAACCACCACGATGAAGATCACGAGGAAGGCCGAGGCCCGATTGAGCCCGGTGATCAGTTCCTGCCCGAGGAGATCGGTGACGTCGCCGATGTAGCGGGTGGCCAGCGCCTCGCCCACGCCGATGATCAGCCCCCCGACCAGGGTCATCGGGAACGAGTAGAAGCCGCCGAAGAGGGCGGCTCCGAGGCCGGCGACGGTCACCACGATCGTGAACGTGATCGCCGACAGTCCGGTGAGCGGAGCCGAGAGCACGGCGGCCACGCCGGCCAGCGCCCCGCCCACGGCCCAGGTGAGGGCGGCGAGGCGGTCGGGCGACCAGCCGAGGGTCTGCACGGCTCTCTCGTTCTCGGCGCTGGCGTTGATGGCCAGGCCCACGCGTGTGTAGCGGGTCCAGGCCCACAGCCCGTAGGTCACGATCAGGGTGATGGCGAGCATGTAGATCCGCTGCTCCTGCACCCGGATGCCGCCCCAGTCGAACACGTCGTTGGGGAAATAGGAGTCGACCGGCTGGTTGGCCGACCCGTATCGCTTCTCGACGACGGGCAGGAGCAGGCCGACGAGGCCGATGGTGGCGATGACCCGCACGATGGCGGCCGCCTGCTTCAAGGCGCGCAGGATCAGGATCTGGAAGGCGAGGGACACCGCGGCGGCCGCGGCCACGGCGACGACGATGGCGGGCAAGGTCGCCCAGTCCCGATCTCCCTGTAGGTCGACGAACGCGATGTAGGCCGCGACGGTCCCGATCGCTCCCTGGGCGAAGTTCACGATCCCCGAGCCCCGGTAGATGAGCACCGCGCCGTGCGCGAACAGCGTGTAGGTCGCGCCGGCACCCAGACCGATGATCAGGAACTGTAGGAACGACCGCACCGGCGCCGGCTCCCTGTTGGCTGCCAACGGTCGCGCCCGACGCTGAGTGACCGACGACTGCTCGGCTCGACGGTCAACACGGCTCAGGGGCGCCGAAGGGCGAGCCGCACAGCACTTCGCTGAAGCTGATCTCGCCACCGAGGACGAAGTTGCCCTCGTTGCCGTGCCATTCGGCCTCGGGGTCCCACTTCCAGTACGTCCATCGGTCCATGCCGGCCCGCTGCCAGACGCCCGGGTAGTTGAAGGCCGGCGTCCAGGTCTCGTCGCCGAAGATTCCGAGCATCGGGACGTCCTCGGCGTCGTCGAGCATCGAGGTGATTGCCTCGCGCCCCAGATCGGAGGGGCCCTCGTCGCGAATCATCCTGAGCAGGGCGTACAAGGAGATCCACGACATCATCGTGCCGGTCTTCAGGTTCTCGGGCTGCATCGTCTCCTGGTCCGAGGCGGCGAGGTCCTCCCGGAGAACCTGATAGACGGGTTCATCGACCGTCGCCGGCGGGAAGGCCCACAAGAAGATCATCTGTTCGGCAGTGTCGCCGAACTCGGTGACATTCTCGTAGGAGAAGGTGCCGAGGCTCGCGACGATCGGCAGGTCGCTGCCCAGCTGCTGGCTGGCCCGCACCACCTGCACGGCCTCCTGCTCTCCGAGGGCGATCACCATGCCGCTCGCGTTCCCGTCCTCGACGGCCAGGACGAACTGGGTGTAATCGGTCGTGCCGGCCGGCACGGGAACGTCCACCGGGAAGGTCACACCATCATCGCCGTAGAGCGATTCGAAGAAGCTGCTCATGGCGCCCGCGGCGGGAAGGTCGACTCGCACGAGGCCCAGGTCGGTGGTGCCTTCGAGCAGCATGGCCTCGGGCATCAGGAAGGTCATGGCGGTGCCGGACGCGCCGATGGGATAGGCGTTCTGATCGTCCCAGTCGAGGTTGGACACGTTTCCGCCCACCCGAGGGATACCGGCCTCTGCGAAGGCGGCGGACACTTCCGCCTGAGCAATCTGTCCCGCGTCGTTGAGGGTCACGACCACACCGGCGTCATCGAGCTCGCGCACGCACTCCAGCGCCTGGTCGAAGTCGTTCTGGTCGTCGCAGGCAACCACCTCGACGCAGGCGCCGTTGGCACCGCCCCGGGCATTGAAGGCCTCGGCGGCCGCCTCGAGACCGACGACATGATCGATCAGCGACAAGACCGGCGACTCGTGCGGACTCAGATTGCCGACGACGAACGGGTCGAGCGAGCCGTCGCAGGGACCGTCGTCCCACAACCCAAGCGCCTCATAGTCAGTATCGCCGCCGTTGTCGTCGTCGGCGGCGGTCTCGCCAGCGGCGTCGGCGGTATCGCCAGCGGTGGTCTCACCCACCGCGGCCTCGCCGCTGCGGTCATCGTCGCCAGTCTGGTCATCATCGCCACTGCCGCAGGCGGCGGCGACCAGCGCGAACACGGCGATGACGGCGAGCAGCCGAGCAGGAATCGTCGACATCCGCTGCTTCCCCCGTTGCTGTTCCGTCGGACCGATTCGATCTGGACGGATGCTAGTCGTCATCAGGGAGCCGCTACGTCCGTGGGGGAAACGTCCGGTGGATCTCGCTGATGACCTGGGGAAGGGCGAGCAGGTGGGTGCCGAGGATGGGTTTGCCGGTAGTGAGCAGAGCCACGACGAGCTCGCGGTCAGGGTCGGCCCACGTGAACGAGTTCGACATGCCGACGTGACCGAAGGCCCGCGGGTGGTTCCACCCGTAGAGGCTGATCGTGTCGGTGCCGTGCATGAATCCGGCGTCGCCGTAGCGAAACGGCATCCCGATCATGCGGTCGAACGACATGCCCCGCCCAGTGTCGTCGGCGACGGCGCGCGCCACCGTGTGGGGCTCGAACACGCGGGTGCCGTCGAGCGTGCCGCCATCGAGTAGGCACTGGTAGAACCCGGCGGTGTCACCAGCCGTGACGATGACATTGCCCGACGGGATCACGCCGCGCAGGAACCGGGGGTCGTTCGAGAGCTCGATCACCTCCTCCCAGCCCCGGCCGAGCAGGCGACGGAAGTGTCGCGACATCAGTGGGGTGAGCGGAAACCCGGTGGTCACGTTGTGGGCCACCGCGTCGGTCTGGTCGGGGGCAACGCCGTAGTCGAACCACTTCAGCCCGAGGGGCTCCTTCACCTCGGCCTTCAGGATGTCGCGCAAGCTGCGACCGGTGACCGCCCGTGCAACCGAATCCATGACGAACCCGCCCGTGACCGCGTGATACGCCGGTGGGCCGCCCGCCGTCCGGGTCGGTTCGAGGTCGCAGACCAACTCGTCCACCCCGTCGGCGTCGGCCAACAGGTCTAGGTCGAAGGCGTGTGACGGCAGCGATGGTATGCCCGCTCGGTGGGTCAACACCTGCCGGATGGTGATCCGGTGCTTGCCGTGCCGGGCGAAGTCCGGGAGGTGTCCGGCGATCCGGTCATCGAGGTCGAGCACGCCCAGCTCCTCGAGCTTGTGCATCGTCATCGTCGTCACTGCCTTGGCCGCGGAGAAGAGGTTGACCGGGGTGTCGAGGTCGACCAGCACGGCGTCGGCGTCGTCGATGGGCTGGCCGGGCGCCACCCCGCGGGCATGGCCGATCGAACGGTGCAGCACGACCTCGCCGCGGTGACGGAGACACACCTGGACCGCAGGGTGGACGCCGGTGCGGTAGAGCGTGACGATCCGAGCCCACACCGCCTCGATCCCATCGCGGGGCGCTTCGGCACCGATCGTCGTGACGGCATCGACGTCGCTGGGGATCGGGCAACGGCGAATGATCGACTCGCCCAAGCGAACGATGCTGGTCGTCACCATCAGGCCCCCCTACGGACCCGTACCGACACCGCAGCGGCGCCGAACAGCCCGGTCGAAGAATAGGAAGAATCGGACGATGCTGTCACCGGCGCAGTGCTCGACGACCCCGTGCGGCGGTGCGGCGACGGGCGGTTCGAGGTCGGTCACCGATCGTCCGTCGTACGACCCCGCTGAGCGAACCGGTGACGGGTACGCTCGTTCGACGCGTGACCTCGGCCACTCAGCGAGCCTGGGGGCCGAGCCTACCGGGGGAGGCCTCCGTGACCCAATGCACTCGACTGATCGCCGCGACTGCGTGCGTGGCGCTGATCGCAGCCGCGTGCAGCAGCGGCAGTGGCGAGACGGTGTCCGCCGACTCGACGCCACCGTCGACGGTCGACCCGGCCTCCGTTGCCGCGTCGGCACCGACCACGAGCGAGTCGCCGCCGGTGACCCTGCCCGACTACAGCGCAGAGGCGTCGCTCCTCCCCCAGGCGGCCAACGACGCATCGCTGCCCGACATCGTCCCCGAGTCGGCGGTCGGGGCCTACGGGTTCAGCCGGTACGTGTACCAGGACCAGGCTGGTGAGCTGGTACCCACCTTGATCGAGGGCCCGCAGGGCCGTCAGGTACGGTGCCAGCAACTCGATCGACAGTGCTCGTTCACTGAGCTCCAGGCCCTGTACGACAGCGGCGAGGAGCTCCCCGACTATCTGGAGATGGACCGAGAGACGCTGGGTGCGCTCCTCGATCAGCTGGCTCGGGTGAACGCCGCCGTGACGCAGTACGACGATCTCGACGCCGCCTGCGCCGCCGGCATGATGGTGAGCAGCACGCAGAACGCCAACATGGGCATTCACGTCGTCGATCCCGGAGCGGGCAGTGACTTCGATCCTGACCGGCCCCAGATGATCCTGTTCGCCAAGGAGGGCGGCGAGTTCATCCCGCGCTCCGAGCTCGGCCAGTGCCGCGACGGGGAGTTCAGCGGTGAGGACGGCTTTCGACCGGTCGGGGCGGTTTTCAACGTGACCATGTCCGAGGACCATCCCGACGCGTTCGCCGGTGAGCTCGACAACTGGCACATCCACCTCAACACCTGCGGTGGCTCCGAGCTCGAGAACGCCGACGTCATCGATGCCGAGGCGGAGGCGGCCGAGGCTGGGGTCCCGATGAGTCGCGAGGAGTGCGAGGCGAGTGGCGGGTTCTTCATCCCCGTGGTGTCAAGCTGGATGATGCACGCCTACGTGGTGCCCGAGTACGACCCCCAGGGGGGTGTGTTCTCGATGTACAACCCGAACATCTGGCCTCTCGCCGAGTCGCCCGAGCAACTGCGCGAGCAGGAGACCGTCGCCGCTGATGACAGCGTCGTGCCCGCACCGATCGTGAACTTCGACTACGGCGACATCGACGCCGAGGTCGGCGAGCCGATCGTGTTCGCCAACGCCGACAGCGTGCCCCACACGGTGACGTCGGGGTCCGCCCTCGACCCCACCAGCGACTTCGATTCCGGCGTGCTCGGCACCGGTCAGACCTTCGAGCTGTCGTTCGACCAGGCTGGCGAGTATCCGCTGTTCTGCGTGCTCCATCCAGAGATGCAGACCACGGTCTCGGTGAGCTGAGTGCGGGCCGATCACTCCGGTCCGTCTCGTCGCAGAACCGTCATTCCGGGATCGGCGCCACTTCGGCCTCGGCGACGAACACGTCGACTCCCTCGGGCAGCAGGAACCCGGCGTCGCGAGCGGCTTCGGCCGACGCCTGGACCTGCGCGACGTAGTCGTCGTGTGTCGGATACAACCCTGCGAGCACCTCGGCGGGAAGCGGGGTCGTGGAGCCGAAGAGCGAGCAGATGACACTGGCGTCGGGACGAGGTGCACCCGAGTGGACGGCCACGGGCACGTCGACGTCGGGTGTGCGAATGCCACCCACGGCGATGCCGAGGTCGTCGCGCACGAGCGCGCCGCCGTTGTCGAGCTCGAGCTCGGGCGCGGCTGCGGGTGGCGTGCCGGCGACGACCCAGCCGACGAGATCACTCCAGGCTCGCTGGAGCACCTCTGGCTGCGGGCCCTGGTTGAGAGTGCCGCCGCACAGCTCTTCGAAATCGGGAAGCGGGAAGTCGGGTTCGATGACCCTGATCGAGGCGTTGCCGTAGTCGAGCTGCGACTGGTCGGCGTGGGCCGCGCCGGCAAGCTCCCAGGTCACCAACCTGTCGGTGTCGGGCTGGCGGGCGACGAAGCCACGAGCGAC
>JAOTZB010000189.1 GCA_029861625.1 Acidimicrobiia bacterium | reverse complement strand
CATCGGTTTCGGTCTGGAACCAGAGGATCGGATCGGTCAGGTCGGTTCGATAGCGAACGATCTCCGACTGGCTCGTGGCGCTGTCGATGGGCGCCGCGCCGCCGCCTCGGCTGTGCACGAGGAACCCGTCGTAGATGTCGGCGATGGGATGCACTGCGTTGATGTAGGCGGTCAGTCGGCCGGCCGATTGCGACTCTCCCAACGCGATCACGTGATCGGCGGGCACGCCACCGAGCGGATCGATCCCGTCTGGCTGTCGGATCGCCTGGGCCGCCTGCGAGTAGATGTCATAGGAGTAGTCGTCACCCGGGTGCTCGATGGGCTCGTAGCGAGTGGGATCGGCCGTCTTGAGCGGGATCGGGTCGACCCCCGGGATGTCGATGCCCAGGCCCGGCCCGTCGACACCGCCGAACTGGGCCGAGACGCCGACCCAGCTGGTGCCCGACGCGAGGATCTCGGGATACAGGAATCCGAAGTCGGGGTCGGCGTCCTGTCCGCCGGAGACGTTGAGCCACTCGACGCCCACGACGCCGTTGGCCTCGGCCGGGTCGGCCGGCCGACGGACGAGGATCCTGGTGGTGAACGGGGTCGCGCCGGCGGGTTCGACGGTCCACATCCCGTCCTCGCCGAGCTCACCAACCGGCGCGTAGCGAGCGGCGTCACCGCTGATGAAGAACTCTTCCTCGACGTAGTCGTACTCGTCGAGCAGCTCGCGCGGCGCGGGGTTGGCGGGGAGCCCGTTGCGGTCGCCGCCGGTGACCGCAACGACGGTGGGAACGGCGACTGCGTCGCCCCGCGGCGCCACGGTCGTGGTGGTCGTCTCGACGGCGACGCTGGTGGTCGCAGCCTGTTCGATCGACGTCGTCGTCGTGGACGACGAGTCGGCCACGGACTCGTCCGACGACGCCGCATCGTCGTCCGAACACCCGGCCGCCACCACGAGCACCAATAGGACAGCTCCACCCCAGCGATGCATCCAATGCCTCCCCCTGCGATCGCAATGATCGAACCCTACAGAGTCGTGCCGGCCGCCAGGTCCTGCACGCGATGGCGCTGGCGGATGAGACCGTGGGCCGATGCCAGGCGGCCTCACCCCACACAGTCCTTGTGTGATGATCAACGCCATGTCGGCGCCCGACGAGCTGCGAGACGACGTGCTGCGTCGGTGCCAGGCGGCGATCCCCTCATGGCGCCGACTCGCCCCGGCCGACTTCGAGTTCGATGATCCGAAGGGCTTCTCCTCGTTCACGATCGGGGTTCGCGCCCGGCGCCCGCTCGAGCCAGCGGCAGTGTTGTACCGGCAGCTCGCAGGCAAGACCAACGCCATCCTCGACTTCGACACCGAACGAGCGGTCTTCCTGCTGCTCGGCGAGGCCGACATCGCCGCCCGTTGCCTCCACTACGACAGGACCTGTCGTATCGAGGCCTTCTATCGCGGCCGCACCCTGACCGCCGAGGACGTGTTCGACCCCCAGCTGCAGCGAGGCATCGCCAACGAGCTGTACCGGCTGCATCGGCTCACTCCCGCCGGGCTGCCGGATCGCACGTTCTTCGAGCTGCTCACCGAGCGGTGGGGGGAGCTGGCTCGATCCGTCCTGTCCGCGGCCCGATCAGCGTTTCCGGGAGACGAACAGCAGATGTGTGCCGACCTCGAGGCGATCACGAGTCGCGACACGGTGGCCAAGGTTCTCCGCTGCCTGCCCGATGGAGCGCCGGTGTTCTGCCACAACGACACCTACCACGGCAACGTGTTCCTGTTGGACGACGGCTCGGTGAAGCTGCTCGATTTCGAGTTCTCGTGCCTGAACCACGTCGCCTTCGACTTCGCCAATCTCTTCGCCGAGACGGTGATGGAACACGGCCTGGCCGACCCGCCGCATTTCCGAATCGGGCAGCCCAGATTCACCGATGAACATCTCCGCACGTTCATCGGCTTCTACCTCGACAACGTCGAGTTCGAAGGCCAGTCCGAGCGGGAGACGGCGTTGTCGAGGCTGCTGGCCGAGACCCGCCGGGCGCTCCTGCTCTCTGACTACATGTACGCCATGGCGGCACTCCCGCTCGCCCTCGAGCCCATCCAGCGGATCCGGTTCATCCCCTATGCCCATCAGCGATTCCACCGGTTCCTCGACCGGTGGGACGCAGAGTTCGGCCAGCCGCAGTGACAGGCCGCCGCGCCAACCCCTCGACCGAGTTGGGCCAGTTCCCGAACGGAAGCACGCATCGGTTCGTGAAGGCACAAGCCGGTCCTCGGCGCAGTGACCACCATCACAGACACGAGCCGGTGCTCAATCTCACGACAGGGGTGCACTGCAACCGAGCACATTCCAGGGCACCGAGGCCTGGCACGGTATGGGCGTTCTCGACCGGCACATCTACGACCGATAGCTCGTCGCGCCAGAGCTGGCCTGGTCCACGAACTGCTGCTGACTGCGGAGGCGGTGCAGCGCGTTGCGAGGTCGCGAACCGCGAGCTCGGCCAGCAGGCCATCCGACCACGCCCGCGCCCAGCCGGTGCGGCCTGACATCATCGCGAAGGGAGGGAAACGGAGATGGATGGATTGATCGTGTGCGTGTCCGTGTCACATCGAAACACCCGCAAGGTGGCCGATGCGATGGCCGACGTCCTCGACGCCTGCGTGGTCGAACCCGAGGAGGTCGACGACGCCATGCTCGAGGCGTCGGACCTGGCGGGGGCTTCGACGTGCTCGGTTCGTTCTCGTGTCGAGGGTGGGACACCTGGCTGTCGCTCCGGCTCGTCGGAGGGCTGAACAAGGGCCGGCCGAACGACGCTGATCTGGCCCAGGCCCGCCGATACGCCGAGGAGATTCGCGACCGCATGGCCAACACGGCCGAGCCGACGTAAATCAGGCGCCCCACACCTCTCCGCAGTCGGTCGGCGCCTCGGTCGCCTGGTCAGGTCCCCGGCGTGAACTCCACCAACTCCACGCGGCCCTCGCCGCCCTCCACGACCAGCTCGAGGACCACCCCGACGCCCGGTGCGTGGTACTTGTCCTCCACCACGTCGGGCTCGAGCGGGTTCCACTCGCGGACCACCACGATCTCGTCGTAGGTGCCGGCGGGCACGGCCTCGCTCACCCCCGTGCGGTGGACCTGGCCGAGGTCCTCGGCCTCGCCTTCGTAATACTCCTGGCGGTAGGCGACGCCCTCGGTCGGGTCGGCCAGCATCACGATGCCCGGCAGGGCGCCGTCCACGCCCGCCTCCCACGACCCCTCGGTGCCGACCAGCTCCCCCTCGTCGTACTCCTTGGAGTCCTCACCGAGGTACCAGACGTTGCCGTCGACATCCTGGGCGAACCAGTCGAACGTGTCCTCGATCACCTCGCCGTCCTCCGAGACGATGTCACGTACCACGACCGCGGAGATCCCCATCACCTCGCGACGTTCGTCGGTGACCACGACCTCGACCCGCTCGGTCTCGCCGTCCTCCTCGCCCTCGTACACCCAGCGAGACCCGGGAAGCAGCGGCAGGTACGGGTTGTCGATCGTCTCGACGAAGTCGGCCGGATCGATGTCAGGCGCGTACTCGCCGCCGTCACCCGGATCGATCACCGGCTCGGCGTCGCCAGCGTCGTCGCCACAGCCGCTCATCATGACCGCGAGCACCAAGACTGCAGCCCCGGCCAGTCGAGCGGCGTAGATCCTCCGTGATGCCATCACCATCACCTCCGCTCGTCAGCCAATGCCGCTCGGGTGTGACCTCGTAGGGCACAAGGTCCCGCGCAGGGTCGCGGCGAGTCAGCCTGCAGTCAGGTCGGGGATCGGCGAACGGTGTCCCTCAGACCATGAGGCGGCGGGCCGAGTAGACGGGCAGGTCGAGCTGCGTCAGCACGCCCGGTTCGGCCTCGACCACGTGCGGCACGGCGTTGAGCACGTGCATGGCCGTCGCCAGACAGCCGGCGTGGTTGTGGTCGCCCTGCCTCGAGGACAGCTCGAGCTCGACCTTCAGGTCGGGCTCCCCGTCGATCAGGATCCGGTAACCGCTCCCCGTGGGCCAGTGCGGTGCGTCCTCGTCACGCATACGGGTGACGTGCTCGACCACGATGCGCGGCTCCCCGCGAATCATGCCGCGAATCTCGAACCGCATGCCGGAGATGGTGCCGGCGGGAATCGTGCCGCTGGCGATCCTGATGTCCTCGTCGGCCCGGATCACCTCGTGGACCTCGGTGATCTCGTCGAGCTCGACGCCCAGGGCTTCGGCCACCGTCGCCACCACCGGCCCCCACGCCAACGCCGTCGACCCGGGTGAGAGCAGGATCGACTGGGACGGGTCCGTCTTGCCGAAGCCCATGATCTCGAACAGCGTCGGCGGGTTGTCCCAGGTGGCGTAGTTGACGATCTCCATCATGCGGACCCGCTCGACCTCCTTGCAGAGGGCGAGGGTGTGCACCGCAAGGCCGACGTTGCCGTAGCCGGGGTCGATGCCGGAGGTGTAGAACGACGTGCCGCCCTGCTCGCAGGCGGCCTGGAGCTGATCGTGGAACCCGGCCTGACGGGGGTTGAGCAGCGCCACGAACGATGTGTTCACCACGTTCTTGCCGCCTGCCAGCATCTGGCAGATGTCGTCGACGACTTCGCCGGGGCGGACGTCGGAGTGCGCCATGTAGCTCACGCAGTCGGCATCGATCGCCAGCAGTGCGTCGGCGTCCTGGGTCGCCTCGACGCCGATGGGTTCGATGCCGCAGAGCTCGCCGGCGTCGCGGCCCGCCTTCTCGTCGGAGTGGACCCACAATCCGGCCAGCTCGAGATCGGGGTGCTGGTGGATCGCCGGCACCGCATGGACCCCGACCGTGCCGGTCGCCCACTGGATCACTCGGTAGGTCATGTCGTCTCCCCTCTCGATCCTCACGTGCATACGATCGATGCCCGGCTCGGCCGCTCGCACGGTGCGACCACGGTCATCATCTCGCGCCTGTCACGAGCCACCAAGACGGCGCCGCGTCCGGCGGCTCGTTGCCGCCACGGACAACGTCGCGTTCGCTGCGACGAGCGGGGAGGTCGGGGGATCAGCACCGGCGTGTGCTCGGTGTACGCCCAGGAAGCCTCGTCGTCGCCCCACCGCTTGCGGGCACGAGCTTGCGCCTCCGAAGCCGGCCGACGGCCAAGCTGATGCAAGACCGACTCGAATCAGACGGAGTTGCGCACACTCCGAGCCTCCGGCAAGGGCCTCTGACCTGCGGAGATGTCGAGTGGGCGATGACGGACTTGAACCGCCGACCTCTGCCGTGTGAAGGCAGCGCTCTAGCCAGCTGAGCTAATCGCCCGGAGCGAGCCAGGGTAGCGGGATCGGCTGGTGACGCGCTGCACGGCGGTGGCTACGATCCGCCCCGCCGACCCAACCAGGGGGATGACCATGACCGTGAAGCTGCTCGACGACCTGCCCGACAACGTGATCGGCTTCGAAGCGATCGGAGAGGTCGACGACGACGACTACGAAGACGTCATCCTGCCGGCGGTCGAGCGGCTGCTGGGCGACCACGACGCTGTGCGGATCCTGTACGTCATGGGCGAGGACTTCGACAAGTACGAGGCCGACGCGATGTGGGAAGACACCAAGATGGGCATGCACTACCGGGGCAAGTGGGAACGCATCGCCGTGGTCACCGATCACAAGGGCTACCAGCGATCGATCAAGGCCTTCGGCTTCCTGATGCCAGGCGACGTGAAGGTCTACCCGATGGCCCAGCTGGCCGACGCCAAAGCGTGGATCGGCTCTTGACCGCCTACGTGGGATAGGTGCGCAGCTCGACCACGTTGCGGTCGAGGTCGCGCACGTACACCGACTCGCCGTAGCCCTGCGCGCCCCACACCCGCATCGGGCCCATCACCACATCGAACTCCTCGGAGTCGGCCACGGCCTGCAGGTCGGTGGCCGGGTCGACGACCACGCAGATGTGATCGGCGTTCTGGCCCGACCGCTCGCTCGAGAGCAGATCGATGATGGTGGTGTCGTCGATGCGCACCGACAGGAACAACGCCTCGCCGCTGCGGTACTCGGCCAGCCGCTCGACGGCGCACCCCAGCCGCTCGGCGTACCAGCCGGCGGCCGCCTCGGCGTCGGCCACGTTCCAGACCAGGTGATCGAACCCCTCGACCTGCACCCGCATGCCCGTACGCTAGTCGCCGTGTCGGATCTGATCTGTGCCAACTGCGGCGAGGAGGACGAACTGCGGGGCACCCGCGACGGCGACACCATCACCATCACCTGCGAGTCGTGCGGGCTGGTGTGGGACCGCGACATCAATCCGACCTGCCCCACGTGCGGCAGCGACGACGTACGGCCCGCGTTCCAGGCCATCCTCGACAAGAGCCGGGGCACCCAGCTGTCGATCCAGTCGATGCGACTGGTCCACCTGTGCCCGACGTGTGACCCCGAGCGCCTGGCCACCTACCAGCAGTCCAACACCCCGTTGCCACCCGACCAGCTTCCCGTCACGCCACGCGACTGATCAGCCCTCGATCAGCTCCCGCAGATACCGCTCGGCCCGCTCGGCATCGGTCAGCTCGCGACCGCTCGCCGGGAAGAACCCCCTGCGGGCAGCCGAGGGTGCCGCGCCCGGCGCGGCCGGCGCGGTGCTGCAGGGAATGGAGACATCGTCCACGTACACACCCTCGAAGTTGTTGTTGGCCCCGTCACCGGTGTCGAACGAGAACACGATCTCGACCGTATCGCCCGCGTAGGCGGAGAGGTCGATCGAAATCGATTCGAACACCCCGCCGGTCCCACCGTCGGCGGCGACGCTGTACAGCAGATCACCGCTCGGCAGAATCGACACCTCGAACGCGTCCTCGCCGTGGGTCGACGTCTCCACCTCGCGCCAGACCTCGAACTCGAGGTTCATGGTCCCCGACGACGGCAACACGATCGACGGGCTGGTCACCGAACCCGAGTGACGGCCGCCGACGGCGTAGTCGCTCCCCGACCCCCGTCCGTAGTGCAGGCTGTACGACGTGCTGACCGAGCGCGAGTTGTCGACGTTCCACAGCCCGGTGCCGCCCGGGCCGGCACTGTTGTCGATCGTCCAGCCCTGCGTGGTGCCGTCGTCGAAGCAGTAGACGGCCGGACACGACAGCGACCCGGCGGCCGCCGCCACCGGATCCATGAATGTCGTGATGACCGGCGCGGTCCAGGCCACCGCCCCGCCGATGGCGGCGCGACGCAGCAGCGTCCGGCGGCTCACCGCCAGTGAGCGCGCGTCGTTCAGTTCCACGGTGCTCCAGTCGGCCGATCCGACCCGGATCTGAACTGCGTGTCAGCGGGCGTCGACGAGCGCAGCCGCCACCGTCTCGAGCCCCGCCACCCGGCTGCCCTTGACCAGGATGGCCACGCCGGGTGCCACCAACCGACGCTGATGCAACAACGCCAGTGCGGCATCGG
>JAOTZB010000296.1 GCA_029861625.1 Acidimicrobiia bacterium | reverse complement strand
CGTGTTCGTCGAAGACGGCACCGTGACCCAACTCGAAGAGCCCCCCGCCGAACTGCAGTTCCCCGACTACACACCACTGACAGGTTCCTGAGGACCAGCCCGCTTTGTGTCGCGGCGGTCGCCGATACGGCGACCAGCGCGACACAAAGCGGGTCAGTCGTTCTGATCCCGGAGAAAGGCCTGGAACTCGGCGGCGAGTTCGTCGCCGGTGGGGAGCGGACCGTACTGGCTGGCGCTCGAGTCGTAGGCCTCTTCGAGCTGCTCGACCATGTTGGAGTGCTGCGGATTCCCCGACACGAGCTCGTCGAGGTGTGATCGCGTCGACTCGGCCTCTTCCTCGAGTTCCCCGGTGCCGAACGAGAGGCCTGCCACGCGATTGAGCCCGCTGATCAACGCGATCGACGCAGCGGGGTACGCCATCCCAGAGACGTAGTGCGGCACCTGGGCCCAGAGCGCCATGGCCGAGAGGCCGGCGCCTGACGCAGCCCACTCGATCGAGGCCTGGATACCGCCCGGCACTTCGACCGATCCCCGCACGAACCCGCTGAACGCGTCGACGACGTCACTGGATGGGCTCGTGAGCGCCATTTGTGTGTCGCGTGTGTGGGGAACTGCCGCGGGGTAGGCGCCGAGGCCGACGACGCTCCGGACGCCGAAGTCGAGGGCGGCATCGATGATGCCGTCGGAGAACTTCTGCCAGTGGTGATCGGGCTCGGCACCGACGAGCACCAACGTGTGGCGCCCGTTTTCGTCAGTGAGCGCACGAAGTTCGATGGTCGGCCAAGCGAGGTCTTCGACCGTGCCGTCGACGAGCCGCATGATGGGGCGGCGGGCCCGGTGGTCGAGCAAGGTGTCGGTGTCGAAGGTGGCGACGATCTCCGAGTCGGAGTTGCCCAGGATGGTCTGCATCGCGGTCGCTGCCGCCGTGCCGCTGTCGATCCACCCCTCGAGCACGACCACGAGCGCAGGTTCGTGAAGTGGGGGATGGCCGACGAAGGAGATCAGTTCGCTCACGAGCCCAACCTACGCGCCGGAAGCGAGACGCGTTGTCGCGTCGTCGGCTTGCTGGGCCAACGCGTCGATCATCATCCTGAAGCCCTCGATCTGTGAGTCGGACGTTGAGTCACCCATCGCCCCGGCGGCGTACCGCGAGTAGACCCCGGCGATGATGCACGTCAGTTTCCAGAAGCCGAACGCGATGTAGAAGTCGATCGACGACAAGTCGAGACCCGATGCCGCCTGGTACCGATCGAGGAGCTCTGCCTTCGAGAGAAAACCGGGCATCGTGGTGGGAGATGCCTGCGGAATGGGGGAGGGTGAGTCGTTGTCGGCCCAATAGACCCACAGGAGCCCTGCGTCGGCAAGTGGATCGCCGAGCGTGCAGATCTCCCAGTCCAACACGGCGGCGACCGAGCCGTCATCAGCGAGCATGCAGTTGTCGAGTCGGTAGTCGCCGTGCACGATCGCGGTGCCCTGCTGCCGGGGGATCTGCTCGATCAGCGCATCGTGCACGCGGTCGACGAGCGGGAAGTCGACGTCGCTGTGCTCCTTGGACCCTTGATACTGGCTGTACCAGCGCTTGAGCTGGCGGGCGATGTACCCCTCGTGTCGTCCGAGATCGTCGAGACCGACGGTCTCGAGATCGACGGCGTGGATGGCGGCCATGACATCGACGATCGATTCGGACGCTCGCGTGCGTTGCGGCTCGGACAACGCCTCGGCTGCGGCCGAATCCCGGATGACCTGTCCGGGGACGAAGTCCATGACATAGAACGGCGCGCCGTTGACACTCTCGTCGGTGCACAAGCCGATGGTGGGCGGTACCGGGACGTCGGTCGGACCCAATGCCGAGATGATTCGGTGCTCGCGACCCATGTCGTGGGCGGTCGCCAGCACCTGCCCCAACGGCGGACGGCGCAGGACCCATCGACCCGACGCCTGATCTGTCACCCGAAACGTGAGATTGGAATGGCCGCCGGCGATCAGGTGGAAGTCGAGTGGCGGTTCGATCTTCCCGATGTGTGCCGTCAGCCACTCGGTGACCGGCTCGCGGTCGATGCCCTGGATGTCGTCAGAAGTGCTCAAGGCTGCACACGGTAGCGAGCGAGTGGGGAGCGCGAGTGAGCGAGCCGCCCATGAATGGCGCATACACTCGGCGCCGTGGTCGACGTCACTGATGCAACTTTCGCCGCCGAAGTCCTGGACCGGTCGAAGACGACTCCCGTCGTCGTCGATCTGTGGGCGCCATGGTGCGGGCCGTGCAAGACCCTCGGCCCCATCATCGAGAAGGTCGTCGCCGCCACGAACGGCCAGGTGACGTTGGCCAAGGTCAACGTCGACGAGAACCCTCAGACTGCACAGGCATTCAAGGCGCAGTCGATCCCGGCGGTCCATGCCATCAAGAACGGCGAGGTCGTCGACTCGTTCATCGGAGCGCAGCCCGAGGCCAAGGTGCAGGAGTTCGTCAACCTCCTGCTCGGCGGCGGCAACGATGCCGAGGTCGAGGCACTCTTGGCGGCGGGCGACATCGAATCGCTGCAGCGCGCGCTCGATCTGGCCCCGGAGAACGAGGCGGTCGTGTGCGCCGTGGCCGAGTTCATGATCGCTCAGGGCGACACCGACGGCGCCATCGAACTGCTCGGTCGCATTCCCGAGTCACTCGAGACCCGCCGGGTCGCCGCGCTCGCCCGAACCGGCGGTGAGGGTCCGCCCGCCGACATCGACGCGAAGCTCGCCGACCTGCTCACCCGGGTGAAGAGCGACGACGAGGCGCGTCAGGAATTCGTCGACCTGCTCGATCTCTTGGGCCCGGGCGACGACCGCACGGCCGACTGGCGTCGAAAGCTCACCACGGCCCTCTTCTGACTCAGCGCCCCGCCGCTGACCCGCGGTAGGGTCGGGCGCCGCTTCCCCTGCGAATTCCTCGTGGAAGGCCGCGCCCATGGCGACCGACTCCGAACGTGAGGCGGTGCTCGATCAGCTGCTTCGCCCCACCAGAACGCGGCCATCGTGGCTGCGTGTCGCGGCGGCGATCGTCGTGGTCGTTCTCGCCGGCACGTGGTGGTTGACGCGCTCCTCGCCGCCTCCGCCTGAGCTCTCACTTCCGATGGCCACCACTTCGGTCGTGGTCGCGACGCCCACCTCCGACGAGGCCGTGAACCTCGTGGTGCACGTGGCAGGGGCCGTCGCCGGCCCGGCGGTCGTCGAATTGCCCGAAGGGTCGCGGATGAGCGACGCACTCGCGGCGGTGGGGGGCGCACTGCCCGATGCCGACGTCGACCGCCTCAATCTGGCCGCGCCGCTTGTCGACGGCGGACGGATCTTCGTTCCGTTCGTCGGACAGGAGGTCCCCGTTGTCGTGAACGGCCAGGGCCCGCCGGCCGCCGGTCACAGTGGCGCCGATTCGACGCAGGCCATCGACATCAACGCCGCGTCGGCAGGAGAACTCGAGCAACTGCCGGGGGTCGGCCCGACCACGGCGGCGGCGATCGTGCAACATCGCGATGACCACGGTCCCTTCGCGACCGTCGACGAGCTCGAACGAGTTCGTGGCATCGGTCCGGCCAAGCTCGAAGCGATCCGACCCGATGCCGTCGTCGGGTCGGGTTGAGCGAGCGCCTCGTTGACCGACCGCCAGGTGATCGCCGCCGCCGTGCTCGCGCTTGTGGCTGCGTGGTTCCATCCGAGCGTCCCGTGGTGGGTTGCCGCGGGTGCGCTGGGTGGAGCGGTGGCCAGTCGCGACTGGCGGGTCGCCCTCGTGGCCACCGTGGCCGTCGTCGCCTGGTCCGGCGATCGAGCGGTCGACGGCCTCGCACCTCCAACGGCGGGCAGCGCCGTCGGGGTTGCTCGGGTGATGGCCGACCCTGAATGGAACCTGGGCCGGGTGCATGCGGAGATCCGACTCGACGGTGCGAGGCTGGCTGCCACCGCTGACGCCGACGCCAGCCGCGCGCTCGGGCGAGCCGAGGTCGGTGACGAGGTCACCGTCGTCGGGCGCATCCGTCATTTCGATGCGCGGTCTCCATACCTCGACTCTCGCCATCTGGCCGCTCGGATCCTGCTCGACGAGGTGTCGCAGCCGCGGGCCGGGCCGCCGCCCTATCGATGGGCCAACGCGTTTCGGGCGACGCTCGACCGCGGGTCTGAGGTCATGTCGCCCGGCCACCAGGCGCTGTTCCTCGGGCTGGTCATCGGCGACGACGGCGATCAAGACGACCTGACGCGCCACCGGTTCCGAGCGTCGGGGCTGTCACATCTCCTGGCGGTTTCAGGACAGAACGTGGCATTCGTGCTCTTGGTGGCCGCGCCGTTGCTGGGCCGGCTGCGACTGGGGGTCAGGTGGTGGGCGACTGTCGGCATCCTCTTGCTCTTCGGCCTCGTCACCCGGTGGGAGCCGTCGGTCATGCGCGCTGTCGCCATGGCAGGCGTGGCGGCCACGGCGGCGTTCGCCGGCCGCTTCGCCACCGCGCTGAGGGTGCTGGCGATTGCCATCATCGTCGTGGTGGCGATCGACCCCCTGGTGGTCCAGTCGCTGGCGTTTCAGCTGTCGGTCGCTGCGACGCTCGGCTTGGTCGTGATCGCCCGGCCGCTGTCGAATCGGATCCCCGGCCCGCGGATCCTCATCGAGCCGTTGGCGCTCGTCATCTCAGCGCAGGTGCTCACGACACCGCTGCTCATCGTGGTCCTCGGCCAACCGTGGCCCGTCGCATCGCTCCCGGCCAATCTCCTGGCCGGCCCGGTGGCGGGGTGGGTCATGGTGTGGGGGCTCACGGCGGGGGTGGCCGCCGGTCTGGTTGATCCGCTGGCACCGATGCTCCA
>JAOTZB010000295.1 GCA_029861625.1 Acidimicrobiia bacterium | reverse complement strand
CCAGCTGAGCTAAGCGCCCCAGGAGCCCCGAGGCTACCGCCGGCTTCGGTCAGGCGTTCGATGAGTCGAGCCGGTCGCGGCCAGCGAGGAGCTCGTCGAACAGCTCGTCGGTTCCGGCGGCGACGAGCGCTCGGCGGGCGTCGTGATCAAGGACGATCAGCTCATTGCCGTCGCCGTCCGCGACGGCTGCGCCGGCTTCCCGGCAGATCAACAAGCCGCCGAGGTAGTCCCAGGGGGCCAGCTCCCCCGGCGTCGCATCCAGCAGTCCATCGAGCGAGCCGCAGGCAACCGCGCAGAGGTCGAGAGCGCAGGCGCCGAGCGACCGATACTGCCGCCAGCCCAGGTGTTCGGACGGCAGCCCGTTCACGGCGATGATCGCATCGCCGATGTCGGTGACAGTCGACGAGGTGATGGTCTCGCCGTCGAGCATCGCGCCCTCGCCGCGTACCGCGCTGAACCGTTGTCCGGTCGCCAGGTTCGCCACGAGCGCCGCGACCAGCCCATCGCCGTCGACGGCGGCGATGCTGGTCGCGAACCACGGGATGCCGTGCGACGCGTTGGTCGAGCCGTCGACGGGGTCGAGCGCCACGATGATGTCCCGGTCGCCGTGGTGGAGGCCGCTCTCCTCGCTCAAGACGCCAAGCCCCGCGGCGGTGAGCATCGGCACCGCCACCTCGTCGGTGACCACATCGAACGAGTACTGGTCGGGGCGCAGGCCGGACGGCCCCCGATGGGTGTGGGCCACCAGCGCGGCGGCGATCTCGTCGGCGACATCGGAGAACACGTCAATGAGCTCGGACCCGGACTCGGACACGGAGGGCACCGTAGTTGCACTGGCGCGCGGCCCACATGTCACATCCCTCCGAGGATCTGGCAGGCTAGAGGTCAATCCTTCCGAAGGGAGTCGTGTTGGCCGTCGTCGACATCGCCACATTCATCGCCGATCTGAAGGATCTGGCCGCCGATCACGGATTCCACGTCCACGACGAACGACACTTCGTCGAGACCTACTCGATGCGCCAGGCGTGGGAGGTCGACCTGCACCCGGCCGAGGCGTGCGGCGGGCCACTCGACCTGCTGGTGGCACTCGAGGTCGACCCGAGGGTGATGCTGGCATTCGAGGACGCTGTGATCGCCATGTCCGAGGGCGACCCGCCACCGACGGGTCATGTGCTCCCCTTCGTCGTCACCTGGGCCCTTCCACCCCTGCCCCAGAGTCCCGACCTGCTCATCCTGGCCACCGACCTGGCGGGAATCGGCGGTACCCAACTGCCGCTCGAGGTATCGGCTGCCGACGCGTTCGTCTCGGTCACCGATCCGCCCCAGCGCAGCCTCACGATCTCCGCTCGGATCGATGTCGCCCTCGATGAGCTCTTCCTCGGCCAAGAGGTTCTCGGCAACGTGTTGGCCATCGCGTTCGACGTCAGCCAGTTCCTGCTTGATCGCGCCCCCGCATGGCTGGGTGACCCATGACCAGCGGATTCACCCACTTGGGGAATTGAACTACCAATCCGGTCTGTTACAGTTGGACGACAGATCTTCAGATGGGTTGGAGGTCGTTGGTGGGCAGAAGGACAAGGAGGTTGCAGCGAGTGGGCAAGGCAATACACCGCGCGATCGTCCCTGATACCTATGTCCGGAGCGACCGGCCGTGGGCGGGGTTGGGCTCGCAGTTCGTCCTCGTCACGATCGCAACTCTCTTCTACTTCGCGGTGCGGATGATCACCTCCGGCGCCGACGCCATCGCGTTCTCGAACGCCGAGTCGCTCGTCGATTTCGAGCGCACCCTGGGCATCAACCTCGAAACCGCCATGCAGCGGCTCATCATCGACAACCAGGCCATCGTGACCCTGTGGAACTGGGTGTACATCTGGTTGCACTGGCCGGTCATCCTCTTCGCCATGTTCTTCCTGTTCCGCTACCACCGCCCGCAGTACGTGCTGTTCCGGAACGCCATGATCCTCTCGGGCGCGATCGGGCTCATCATCTTCGCCTCCTACCCGGTCGCGCCGCCTCGATTCCTCGACGGCTTCACCGACACCGTCACCGAGCTCTCGACCTCGTACAAGATCCTCCAACCGCCGTCGATCGTGAACAAGTACGCGGCGCTCCCCAGCTTCCACGTCGGATGGAACGTCCTGGCCGGGGTCGTGTTGTTCCGGGCCACCAACATCCGGCTGCTTCGCATCGCAGCCATCCTCTCCCCCACGCTCATGACCTTCGCGGTCGTGTTCACGGCCAATCACTGGATCATCGACGCCATCGTCGGTGCCACCATCGCTCTCGCCAGCCTCGGCGGTGCCCACCTCATCCGGCGGGTCACCCGGCCCGTCGACGACAACGCCGCCGACGACGACCGCGACCTGGTCGGCGCGGCAGCCTGACGCCGGGACGGTTCCCCGCAGGCGGACGCGCTCGCAATCCCGATCGTCTAGGTTCGAGGCCGGTAGCAGCATCCATGTTGGAGGACGGCAGATGGCCTCAATCGCGAAGATCGAAGGAATCGGCAAGACCTACACCGCCAAGCTGGCCAAGGCGGGCGTGAGGACAACCGAGAAGCTGCTCGCAGTCGGAGGCGATCGCAAGGGTCGCAAGGCGTTGGCGGCCGAGACCGGGCTCAGCGAGAGGCAGATTCTGGAGTGGGTCAACCGCGCCGACCTCATGCGGGTCAAGGGAGTCGGCGAGGAGTACTCCGACCTCCTCGAAGCCGCAGGAGTCGACACGTGCAAGGAGCTGCGGAAGCGCAAGCCGGCCAACCTCCACGCCAAGATGCTCGAGGTGAACAGCGCCAAGAAGCGTGCACTGGTCCGCCGACCTCCGAGCCTCAGCGAGGTCGAGCGATGGGTCGAACATGCCGACACCCTCCGGCCGGCCGTCACTCATTGACCGGAGATCAGCCCGTTCCGGGCACCGCATCCTTCACCCATCATCGAATGAGATATCGACCATCGATAGCATCGATGTGACAGATATCACTCCGACCCACGCCATCTGACCTGGTCACAGTACGTAGCGTATGAGCGTGAGCAGTGAGGAGTATCCGCTGACGGGCTGTCTCGACGACGGTTCATGGGTCGATCTCGCTGCTTGCCGTGACAGGACCAGCCTGTTCTTCGGCCCGCCCGGCGAACAACCGACCACCCGCCACCGTCGAGAAGATCAGGCGAAGAGCGTGTGCGCGACCTGCGGTGCCCAGTTCGCGTGCCGCGAGGCCGGGCGCCGGAACTACGAGCACGGCATCTGGGGTGGCGAGAACGACGAGGAGCGGGCGCTGGCCGGCTTCCCGCCCCGGCGGCTCGTGCGCCGATCGGTCGCAGCCGCGCGCCGGGTCAACGAGACCCGAACCCAGGCGTCCTGAACCGCGCCGCGCGAGCTCGGCGGACGCTGGGCGTCACGCGCAGGCGGTGATCATGACGTTTGTCGGGCTCAGCGTGTCGGGCTTCGGACCCGCACACCCGTTGCTCGTCGACGGGCGGGTGTAGTCGGCCGAGAACGTGCAGCTGAACGTCGAGCCGTCGGGGCACGTACCGCTCGCAGTTCCGCTCACCGTGACGTCTTTCGGCGCAGGCGAGCAGCTACCGAAGTCGACCAGGTTCCCGGTGCACGTCACCGTCCCCGTCGTCGCGCAGTTGCTCACGACGAGGGAGACGACGACCGAGCCACAGTCGCCACCACATGTGGCCATCGCCGCCGTGAATGCGTAAGTGTGAGACGCGACATTCGTCAGGACGAGATCGAAGTCGCCCGGTGCCGGTAGCCCGTTCTGACCCGGCGTGTCACAGATCAGACTGACCGCCGCGGCCGAATCGATCGACAGCACGGCGGGCGCGGTCCATGTGACGCCGGTCGCAGCCAGCGTCGAGATCAGCGCGCGACGGCGCGACAAACCTTGCGGTGCCCGATTTTCGATTGTGCCCATGACAAGAAGTGAGTCGGGTGGGCCACGATGGGCCGTCCAACTCCCTCAACTGGTCATCCTCGCGCACATGTGTCGCCTGGACATAGCGCAATACCATCGACCGATGGATCACGAACCGACTCGAAGCCGCCAGTGGCAGGCGTGGCGTGCTCGGGTCGACCTGACCGAATACGACGAGCGCTGGGATCGGATGGCTGCGACCGGAGCCGCCGTGCACGGTGAGGCCGACGCAGTGTGCCGCTTGGGAGCGACGCGAGCGCTCGACGCCGGGTGTGGCACCGGACGGGTTGCCGTCGAGCTGAGCCGACGCGGGCTCGACGTCTGGGGCGTCGACAACGACCCCGACATGGTCGAGCTCGCCCGACCGAAGTCATCGGCGGTCACGTGGGTGGTCGACGACCTGGCGTCGGTTCACCTCGGCACGACCTTCGACGTGATCGTGATGGCCGGGAACGTGCTGTTGTTCGTCGAGGAAGGATCCGAGTCGGCCATCGTCGCGAACCTGGCGCGTCACCTCGATCCCGGCGGGCATCTCATCGCCGGGTTCCAGCTCGACGGGCGGCTCCCGCTCGACGCGTACGACGCGTGGTGTGAGCGAGCAGAACTGTCACTCACCGAACGATGGGCGAACTGGGACGGGGACGCTCACGACGATGCCGACTACGCCGTGTCGGTACACCGGATGGCTGCCCCGCGCTCCTGACACCTCGCCAGACGCGCCGATGGCCCCGACCGCACGACGCGGCCGAGGCCATCTGGCTCAGATCGGTTCGATACGGCGAACCGCGAACGTGTCGGTGCCGTTGCCGTCGAAGTCTCCGACGAGCAGCTCGTCGGTGGCCTTGCCGAAGCTGATCACCGTCTGGGCGGGGCCGGATACGAAGTCGTTGCGGATGAATATCTCCTTGCCC
>JAOTZB010000294.1 GCA_029861625.1 Acidimicrobiia bacterium | reverse complement strand
GCAGAGCGGCACGATCAGCATCGTGAGCAGGATCAGTGGGAACGAGATGCCGTCGATTCCGAGGATGTACCGACTGTTGATGACCTCGATCCACTTCTCGTCGACCACGTATTGGAGCTGGCCGGCCGCGCCGTAGTCGAAGTCGATCAACAACCACACGCCGAGGGCGGCCACGACGAGGGTGGCGATGAGTGCCGTCGCCTTGATCAGCTGTTCTTCGGTCTTGGGGATCATCATCACCAGAACCGCACCCACCAGCGGGATGAAGGTGATGAGGGTCAGAACCCAGTCGTCGAGAAATTCCATGATTGGAGGAGCTCCCTAGATGATCACGATGAAGATGCCGGCCAGAACGGTGGCCACGGCGAACATGATTCCTGCGTATTGCTGCACCCGGCCGGTCTGCATCTTGCGCAGCCCTTCGCCGGCACCCTGTGACGTGGTGCCGGCCGCATTGACGGCGCCGTCGACCACGAGCTGGTCGATCTTGTCGTAGACGAACTGCCCGGCGGTCACCGACCGGCGGCCGACCTCGTCGACGGTGCGGTCGATGAAATGGCGGTCGAACCAGTTGGTGGCCTTCGCCAGCGGTCCCTTGACGAATCCCACGATCACATCGGTGTAGAGCAAATCGAAGTAGTACTTGTTCTTCAAGACGGTGTAGCCGGCCCTGGCCACCCGGCTCTTGTTGGTGAGGCCGTCCGCCAGCTCGGTGGCAGTCGCACCCTCGCGGGCCACGAGGACGAAGTAGTAGTACCCGGCCCATGCGATGCCGGCGAACGCGATGATGGAGGAGACCACCGCGAGGGTGTAGCTCGGCGTGGCGTGGCCGATGGCAGGGAAGTACGGCGCGACCGGCTCGACGTAGTGCAGGAATCGTTCCTGCCAGCCGTCCTCGCTGCCGGTGATGAAACCGGCCGGCAGGTTCGACAAGCCCGCGAACGTGGCCGCTGCGGCCAGGATGATCAGCGGGATGGTGATCCGCTTCCCCGACTCGTGGGGCTCACCATGGCCGCGGAACTCGCCGAAGAACGTGAGGTAGATCGTTCTCGTCATGTAGGCGCCCGTGAGGGCAGCACCGAGGATGCCCATGACGAGCATCGAGGTGTAGGCGCCGTTGCCGCCGGTGCCACCGAACAGACCCCATCCGCCGCTGCCGGCGAGGATCTCGTCCTTCGACCAGAACCCGGCCAGTGGGAAGACACCGGCCAGCGCGGCCGAACAGATGAGGAACGTCCAGAAGGTCGTGGGCATGAACTTCCGCATGCCACCCATGTCCTTCTTCATGTCGAAGCCGTGAACCGCGTGGCTGACCGATCCCGCACCGAGGAAGAGCCCGGCCTTGAAGAACGCGTGCGTGAACAGGTGGAACAGCGCAGCCGTCCACGCGCCGACGCCGAGTGCCATCACCATGTACCCGAGCTGGGAGATCGTCGAGTACGCCAGCACCTTCTTGATGTCGTCCTGCACGAACGCGAGCAGGCCGCCACCGACGAGCGTGATCGCCCCGACCAGCGCCAGCGCATTGATGCTCGAGCCCGAGATCGACATGCCCTCGAAGAACACCGGGTACAGACGGGCCACCATGTAGATGCCGGCGACGACCATCGTCGCGGCGTGAATGAGTGCCGAGACCGGGGTGGGGCCGGCCATGGCGTCGGGGAGCCACGTGTGCAGCACGAACTGGCCCGACTTCGACATGACCGCCGCGAGCAGGCACAGCGAGGCGATCAACAACGTGTTGTGGCTCAGCTCGCCCGCCACGACCCGCTCGTTGATGGTGAGCGTGCTGAAGCTGCCAGCGGTCCAGAACAAGATGATCATGCCGATCAGCAGGCCCACGTCGCCGATGCGATTGGTGAGGAACGCCTTCAACGCGGCGTCGGAGTTGGCCTGGTCCTCCCACCAGTGGCCGATGAGCACGAACGAGCACACACCGACGAGCTCCCAGCCGACGATCATCTGGATGATGTTCTCGGACATGACGAAGAACAGCATCGCCGCACTGAACAGGCTGAGGAAGGCGAAGAAATGGGTGTAGCGGCGATCGCCGCCGACGTAGTCGGTGCTGTAGACGTGCACGAGCAGCGAGATGCTCGTGACGACGAGCAACATCATCACGGTGAGGCCGTCGACCAGCGTGCCGATCGGGAAGTCGACGCCGCCGTTCGACCACCAAGTGATGCTGTTGACCACGGCGGCGAAACCGACCTCGGCCTCGTGTTCGGCTTCTTGGGCGACCGCCAAGGCCGTGCCGGCCGCGTGTTCCGCCTCGCCACCACTCGGGACCGAGTCGCGTTCGCCGATCCACTGGATGGCCGTGAGCACCGAGAGCACCCACGAGATGCCGAGGGCGGCGATGCCGACCTCGGAGCCCTGCTTGGGGAAACGTTTCCCGAAGAACAAGATGATCACGAAGGAGGCCGCCGGGATGGCGGCGATCAGCCAGACGTTGTCGAGGAACCAGCCGTCGGGCCGGAAGATCTCTTCGGCGGCCTGGGCCGCGAGGACGGGCGTCGACACGGCCGGCATCAGCCCCTCATCAGATCGGCCTCGTTGAGGTCGATGTTGTGGCGGTTGCGGTACATCAACAAGACGATGGCGAGGCCGATCCCGACCTCGGCCGCCGCGACGGCGATGACGAACAGGGCGAACACCTCACCGGCGATGTTCCCGGTCATGGCACTGAACGCGACGAGGTTGATGTTGACCGCGTTCAGGATGAGCTCGATCGACATGAGCACGAGCACCGCGTTGCGCCGGGCGAGCACGCCGTACACACCGATGCTGAACAAGATGGCGGCGAGGACGAGGAATTGGTTGAGCAGCATGGCTCAGTCCTTCCGTGCCACGACGATGGCGCCGATGAGCGCGGCGAGCAACAGGACCGACACGGCCTCGAACGCGATGATGTAGTCGGAGAAGATCGAGTCGCTGACGCTCGCGGTGGTGGTGCGGGAGTTGTCGGGCAGCTCGACGTCTTCGAAGGTACGGATCACCGTGGAGACGGTGAGGATCGCCAACAGCCCAGCCGTGAGCACCGCGGGCAGTCGGTTGGGCTGATCGAGGTCGTTCTCGGCGCCGATACGTGCCTGGGTGAGCATGATGCCGAACAAGAACAAGACGATGACGGCGCCGATGTACACGAGCACCTGGGTGGAGGCGATGAACTCGGCGCCGAGCAGGATGAACTGCGCGGCGACGCCGGCGAGCACGACGACGAGGTAGAGCGCGGCGTGCACGATGTTCTTGGTGGTGACCACCCGCCAGGCCGCGACGACCTGCGTGGTGGCGATCAGGTAGAAGAACACCTGCTGTTCGACGTGCCAGTCGATGTCGGCGAGGACGGCCGCGGCGCTCATCGGGGCACCGACTTCTTCTTCGTCTCGGCGCCGGCCTCGTAGTCCTCGAACTCCGGGACGGTCTCCATCCACAGTCCGAGCTTCTCCTTGTCGTGCAGGAGATCGGCGATCCGGGGTTCGGAGAACTCGTACTCGGGGCTCCAGAAGAGCGCCTCGAATGGGCAGACGTCGACGCAGATGCCGCAGTACATGCACAACGCGTAGTCGATGTCGAATCGGTCGAGGGCGTTGCGCTGCCGGGGCTTGCCGCCCTCACGACGCGGTGGCGCGAGGTACTTGTGGGCCTCGATGTAGATGCACCAGTCGGGGCACTCGCGCGAGCACAGCATGCACGCCGTGCAGTTCTCCTCGTGCAGCCCGATGACTCCACGGGCCCGCGTCGGCGGTGCCTCCTTCTCCCGCGGGTACTGGACGGTGACGGCGCCCTGCGTGACGGTCCTGAGGCCGGTCCGCAGCGTGACGCCGAGGCCCTTGATCATTCCAGGGAGCTTCGGCATCAGAACGCCACCTTGAGCACTGCCGTTACGGCGATGTTGAGCAGCGCGATGGGGATCAGCACCTTCCATGCCAGCTTCTGGAGCTGATCCTCGCGGAATCGGGGGTAGGTGAACCGGAACCAGAAGATGAGGAATGCGACCAGCATGATCTTGGCGAACAACACGGCCGGGCCGATGACGTTGAACCAGTTGCTCGTGACGTCGATGCCCGGCACGTACCAGCCGCCGAGGAACAACACGGCCGTGATCGCGGAGAACACCCCGGCCGTCGCGAACTCGCCGATGAAGAACATCAGGAACCGCATGCCCGAGTACTCGGTGAGATAGCCGGTGACGAGCTCGGACTCGGCGACCGGCATGTCGAACGGCGGCTGGGTGAGCTCGGCCTGCACCGCGATGAGGAACAGCGCGAATCCGACGAACTGCGTGAGGATGAACGGGTTTCCGATGCCACCCCATCCGAAGATGTCGCCCTCGGCCTGGGCCAAGACGATGCCCTGCATGTTGAGCGTGCCGGCCTGGATGACCACCCCCACCACCGCCAATACGAGGGGCAGCTCGTAGGCGATGAGCTGGCCTGCGGCCCGCAGCGCGCCGAGCAACGAGTACTTGTTGGCCGATGCCCATCCGGCCATCAAGATGCCGATGACCGAGATCGAGCTCACGGCCAGCGCGAAGTAGATGCCGACGTCGAGGTCGACGAAGTACGCGTCGGGTCCGGCCGGGATGACCAACACCAACAAGAAGGTGGAGATCAACACGACGAAGGGCGCGAGGCGGAACACGGTGCGATCGGCCCGCTCGGGTGTGATGTCCTCCTTCTGCATGAACTTGCCGACCTCGGCCAGCAGCTGCATCGACCCGTAAGGGCCGGCCTCCATCGGACCCAGTCGGCTCTGCATGAAGCTCATCATCTTGAACAGGTACACGTAGACGAACGTTCCGGCGGGCAACAAGATGGCGACGAGTGCCACACCGAGCCGGATGCCCGTC